>JAKSDN010000665.1 GCA_022360075.1 Kiloniellales bacterium
AAAGGCACGGAGGCCGTGGAGGAACTGATCTGGGAGCTGCGCGGCCAGTACACGATCCTCATCGTGACCCACAACATGGCCCAAGCCCGGCGCGCCAGCGAGGAGTGCATCTTCATGCTCATGGGCCGCGTGGTCGAGCACGCGGCTACCGGGGACATGTTTGTCACCCCCACGAAACAGGAAACGGCAGACTATATCGAGGGGCGATACGGCTGAGCGGTCGGCCGGGCGGCGGCCTGTGACAAACGGCCAGATTCAAGCCAGCGCTGCTTCCAGACGCTCGCACACGGTCTGAAGCACCTTGATCCGCGCGAAGCGCTTGTCGTTGCCCTCAACCAGGGTCCAGGGCGCGTGCGCGGTGCTGGTGCGCTCGATCATATCGTTGACGGCCTGCTCGTAGAGGCCCCATTTCTCCCGATTGCGCCAGTCCTCTTCGGTCAGCTTCCAACGCTTGTAAGGGATCTCCTCGCGCGCCTTGAAGCGGGCGAGCTGCTCTTCGGGGGTGATGTGCAGCCAGAATTTCGAGAGCACGATGCCGTGAACGGTGAGCTGTTCCTCGAAGTCATTGATCTCCGCGTAGGCGCGTCGCCACTCGGCCTCCGTGGCGAAGCCTTCGACGCGCTCGACCAGGACCCGGCCATACCAACTGCGATCGAAGAAGGTCATGCGCCCGGCCCGTGACATGTGCCGCCAAAAGCGCCAGAGATAATGATGCGCCTGCTCCTCGTCGGTCGGCGCGGCGATCGGTATGACACGGTAGTTGCGGGCGTCGAGCGCGGCCGTCATGCGGCGAATCGCACCGCCCTTACCACCCGCGTCCCAACCCTCGAAGACGCAGATTCCGGAGATCCTGGCGTCGATAGCCTTGCGGTGAAGCCTGTGCAGCTTTGCCTGATACTCCGCCAACCTGGCGTTGTATTCCTTCTTGGCCAGCGCTTGCTTCATGTCGAGCCCACTCAGGATTGTCAGGCTGCTGGACGGTCGGACCGCCGCGACCCCGTCCCCTTCGGCTCCGTTCGCCTTTTTCGCGCAATGCTCGGCTTCGTGGTCTTTCGCTTGCATTTGAAGGAAGAGCTGCTTCCGGATCTCGGCCTCGGCCAGGTGCTTTTGCAGAGCGTCGCGGATGGCGGCCGCGACGGTGAGGCCGCAATAGCGGTCGTCGAGGCCCTCGACGATCTGCCATGGCGCGCTGCCCGTGCTGGTGCGTGCGATGGCCCGTTCCGCCGTCGTGACGAAGTCCTCGTACTTCTCGAGATTGTCCCAGTCGGTCTTGGTCACGCGCCAGGCTGTGAGAGGATCAGCCTCCAGCTCCTTGAAGCGTTTCCTTTGCGCCTTGTGGCTGAGATGGAGCCAGAACTTCAGAATCAAAGCACCGCCGTCGGCCAGTTCCTGCTCGAAGATGGCGATGTGCTCCAAGAACTTATCGAATTGAGCCTCATCGATTTCGCCGTGCACGCGCTCGAGGATCGCCTGCGAATACCAGGCGCTCATGAATAACCCGATGTGGCCCTTAGGCGGAAGATCACGCCAGTAGCGCCAGCCCTCCGGCCGTTCTCTCTCCTCGTCCGAGGGTGGGCCATAGGCGCAGGTGATGATCCAGCGCGGGTCCATCCACTCGTTCAAGAGGTTGATGGTCTCGCTCTTGCCCGCTGCATCCACTCCGCCGAATAGAATGATGGCCGGGAAGTCGGCCCGGCGCAGTTCCTGCTGGACTTCCAGCAGTTCGGTGCGCAATTCGGTAACTTGCGCATTGAAGTCCGACTTCGAAACCTTCCGTCCTAGCTCGGCTGTTTCAAACATGGTTTTGCCCTGCTATTGGGCCGGGGGTCGCAATCCACTCAGGCTGCCAAGTTCGCCCCGGCTAGATCTAGAAAAGTCAGCAGCGGTCGCCAATCGTCCGCGAACTGCTCGGCTCTTCGGGTCCGTAGATCGAAGAGGCTGAGACCGGATACCGCTGTGGTGGCATAGAGCTGCGTGTCGCGCAGTCGCGCGACAGCCCGATGCCCGATGCCATCGAGAAATGCCTCCAGACGAGCGGCCGATTGGGTGCGCGCGCGCATGCGATTACCGACGACAGCGATCGCGCGCTTGCCCTTTCGCACAGGTTTCAGCTTGTCCAGCCTCGCAAGGAAGCGGCGTGTCTCGGCCTCGTCGTAGATCGAAGGAAGCACCGGCGCCACGATCAGATCGGCTCTGCGCGCGAGCTCTCCGGTCTCTTTGCGGCGCAGCGCAGCTGGAGCGTCGATGACCAATCGGTCGACCTCGTTGGGTGGCGCGGAAAAGTTCTTCGACCAGTCCAGGGCTGCGATCGGCGGCGCCTGCCCGGACCTGCGGTCCAACCAGCCGAGGCTCGAGCGCTGGCGGTCGCAGTCCGCGAGCGCCGTCCGGAAGCCGCTGTTGGCAAAGGCCGCGGCGATGCCCGTGGCGATTGTGGTCTTGCCGCAGCCGCCTTTCGTGTTGGTCACTAAGACGGTTAGCATCACGCAGACCTCCGCGGCGCTTGCGACCAATAGGGAGTGCTGTCGAGGAAGTGCTTGACGTTCTCGACCAATCGGGGCTCCGAGGCGGCCAAGACATGGGAGTGCCAGCCGATCACCATGCCCCCGGCCAAGCGGCATTGCCCGGTCGACCGTCCCTTGGTCGATGCGCAGAGCCGCTCCACGAGCTCTTGCGCGACGGCCACGTCGTTCAGATAGCCGAGGGCGTCCTGGAGCTCAGCCAGATAGCGGCCGTATGCCTTTACGGCTTTGCGCCCGTAAAGCGAGCCGAAGAAATCGCTACTGTAGCGCAGGCGTTTGACGTCGATCCTCATCTGATGCCGCTCTGCGATCGGCAGATTCTCGAACTGCCGTCCCGCCTTGCAGACGCGTCGATGCTGCTTGTCGAGTGTAGCGTTGGAGAAATCGGCCAGCGGTCCTTGAAGCTGTCCCGCGGTCTCGCCATCGCCTTGGCCCTGCCAGCCCTGTCTCGTGATCCAGGCGCCGACCTCGAGAAGGAATCGGGTGTAGCGATCCGAGCGCACGGCATCGCGCGCCTTGTGGCGGCTGCGCTGGCGTTCCGCGGCGATTCGCGCGCGGAAGACGTGAAAGTCATCCAGACTCTCGAACGTGGACGCCAGGGGTGCCACGAGTTCCTCGTCAAAGACATCCCAGTCGCGCGCTTCGGCCAGTTCCCCGGCCAGGAACTTGGCCTCGTCGTTCAGACGCTTGACCTGGTCGGCTGGCAAAAGCGGGCGGAAGGTCCGCAGCGCGGAGCGCAGTCGGCGGAGCGCCACCCGCATCTGGTGCACGCCTTCGGTGTCCTCGCTGGCAAGAATGCAGGCCTCATTGGCCAACAGGTGCTCCAAGCAGTGTTGAACGATCTTGGTAAGAGCTTCGGCGACGTTGGCGTTGCGCGGCAGTACTAACCTCGTTGACTTGTGGCTCGCCGGCGTCTCTTCCGCCAGGCGCGCGAGGGCGCGTTCCACCCAGGTCTCCGTCGACAGACTGAAGGGCAGCACCTCTCGAAGCTCCAACGCCAGGTCAAAGAGCCGATCGAAACCGCCAGAATCCAGCCGCAGCGTGATCTCGTGGACGGGATGCTGGGATGAGTCCGTGTTCGTTTCGCCAAGATCAACATCGACCGTCACTGCGCCACCATCGGGGAACTCCAGGCGCCGCGTCGTGCGCTCGACACACGAGCGAACCACAGGCCTCAGAACGCCCTTGCGCGGCGGCATCAGCGATCGAATTGCTCGGTCCCCAAAAGCCGAAACGACCGGATCTTGAGTGGGAACTGGACCCATCCACTCCCGGCGCACGACGGCGGGACCGATTTGCAGATGCTTGGCCTGGAGCGCTTGAACGTAGCCGCGTGCGGATCTGATGACACCGAGAGATAGCTTGCGGCTTCTGAGCCGATGACCATCGTCTTCGAAATACACGCCGCTCACCTGCGCCTTCCGGGCGCGACCGGCGCCTCGCCTACGAAACGCCGCGAGTCGTTCGAGCGACTCAACCGCCCTCGACTCCAGGACGAGCGTCAGCGCCGCGCGTTGGCGGATTTCCTGCTCAGCCCGCTGTGCGTGCGGGGCAGCGCCTTGACGTGCCATCCCTCCCTGGCCTTCTTTCGGGGCCTTGTCAGCTTCAGCTCGGCCGTGCCGACTCTCGTTGAGCTCAGCAGGCTGAAAAGCCTCTTGGCATGGTTGCCGATGAGGAACGATAGCATCCAAGCGAATTTAGGAAATTGACTTGCCTCAAGAATTTGGCGCCGCCAGAACGAGGCGCGGCCTCAATGCCGGAAAGGAGGGACCGGTCGGGAACGAAGGTGCCGCGGAAGGCCCGCGATCGGCCGCTTCGCTCGCGCTTCACTCCCCGTGAGCCGGCGGATTACATGGAGAAATCCGTGCGATCGGCGATCGACTCGGGCTCGACGCGCAGTTTGGCGATCGCCCGCTCGCTTGCCTCCACGACCGTGAAGCGGTAGCCCGCCTCGACGATGAATTCGCCTTGCGTCGGGATGTGGCGCAGGCGCGCCAGGACCAGGCCGCCGACCGTATGGAACTCGGTGGTCGGCAGGTAGATTCCAAGCACCTCGTTGGCCTCCGAGATCGAAAGCCGCGAGTCCATGAGATAGACCTCCTCCGCCAGCTTCTCGTAGACCCGCTTGCGCTTCGGCAGGTACTCCTCGAAGTCGTAACCGACGTCGATTTCGCCGACGACCTCTTCGACGATGTCTTCCATCGTGATCATGCCGATGGCCGTGCCGAACTCGTCAACCACGATCGCCATGTGGTCCTTGCGTCGACGCAGCATCGGCAGCAGCTGGTCGATTGTCTGCAGGGGCGAGACGTAGAGTGCCGGCTTCATCAGAGCCTGCAGCGGCTGGCCGGCAATCTCCCGGTTCATCAGGTCCCAGGTGGTCAGGGTCACGACGCCTATGATGTTGCTCGTGCTATTCTGATAGACCGGCAGTCGGTTGTAACCGTGCTTGCGCACCAACTCCAGGGCGACCGCGGTGCTCTTGTCCCGATTGATCACCGTGGCCTCGGCGATCGGAATCATGGTCTCCGCAACCGTGGTCTCGGCAAAGCGAATGACACGCCGAATGCGGCCACGCCCAAATGCGTCCATGGCCGCCCCGTGCTCCGCCATCTCGACGACGCTGCGCAGCTGCTCGCGCGTGATGAAGAAAGGCTGCTCGCTCCTGCCGGCGCCGACCAGCCTCGCCGTGACCCTGGCGACGCGCGAGAACACGAAGACCACGGGATAGAACAGGAAGGAAGCCCAGCGCAGCGGGTGAATGATGATCGGTGTCAGGCTGTCGGATTTCTGCTGATAGACACTCTTCGGGACGATCTCGCCGAGCACCAGGAGCAGCGGGGTCAGAACCAGAAACGCGTAAATCTCGCCGCGCTCGCCGAACAGTCGGATCATGAGCAGGGCACCGATCGTCGTCAGCACGACGGTCGAGATGTTGGTGCCCACGAGAGTCGTGCTGAGCAGGATCTCTGGATTGCGAAACAGCTTGAGGGCCAGTTTAGCGCCCCGACTGCCCTGCTTGGCGGCGTGGCGCAACTTGATCTTGTCAGAGTTGACGAGAGCGATTTCGGAGCCTGAGAAGAAGCCCTTGAGCAGTAGGAACAACAGCATCACGGCGAGGGCGACGAAGATCTCCATGGCCTAGCCCCTCTCTCCATCCTGAACTTCGGCGGGTCCATCCGAAGGCTGGTCGGGCGTTGGATCCCTGCGGGCCTCGCTCTCCTTGACGACCGAGAGGTCCACGACATCGGCCGAACGCGCGCGTTTTCGGCTGCGCCGCTTGGACTTGCGCGGGACGTCGGCCTTCTTCTTGCTCGTGGCGGCGGCCTGCTCGACCTCGGCATCCGCCGTCTCCAGTGAGCCCTCAGGCTGCGCCGGGGCCTCGCCTTCGCTCTCTTCCTCTTCGCCGAGCGTGCCCTTGGCTACCCGGACCCGGGCAAGGCGGTGCCCGTCCATCTCCAGCACCGTAGCCACGATGCCGTCGTCCAAGGCGACACGATCGCCGACCTTGGGCAGACGATCGAGGAAACGAAAAACCACACCACCGATCGTGGTCATGCGTGGGTCCTCTATCGCGAAATTGGTCAGATCGTCGAAGTCGGTCAGCTTCATCTGCCCTGGCACCTCGTAAACGTTCTGATCGCGCTCCCGATAAAGCTCCTGCCCGGTCACCGCTTCGGAGATCTCGCCGAAGATGAAGTTGACGATGTCGCGCATCGTGATCAGGCCCTCAACACCGCCGAACTCGTTGAGGACCACGGCCGCGCGGGCATTGTTGGTCTGGAAGAAGTCGAACATCTCGTCGACGTGCTTGGTCGGCGGAACGACGACCGGCGGGTGCATGATCTCAGCCGGCTCGAGGCTGCCCAGCTCGGCGTTCTCGAAGACCAGCTTGACGATGTCCTCGGCATGTAGGAAGCCAACAAGGTTGTCGTGATGCTCATGACAGACCGGTACTCTCGGGTGCTGAATCTCGCGAAAGCCCTCCAGCATCTCCGGCACGGTCATGTCGTCCTTGAGAAAGCGAACCCGCGTGCGCGGCGTCATGATCTCGACGATCTCGGTCTCGCTGGCCTCCAGAAGATTGTCGATCAGCACCCTCTCCGTAGCGTCCAGAACCCCCTCGTCTGCAACCTCGTCCAGCAGCGTGCGAAACTCGTCGACCTGAAGGATGTTCTCCCGGCCGCGCTCCTCGCCGACGATCCCTGTCGTGATCATGTCCGCGACGACGCGCACGATGCGGCGCAGCGGCGTGATCAGCCGCACCCACAGACTGAGAGGCTCTGCAACCAGGCCCGCGCTGATCCGCACAGGATTGCTGACCGCAATGGTCTTCGGCGTCACTTCGCCGAAAAGCAGGAGCAGAGGAAACATCACCAGAACGTTGATCCAGCCAGCACGATCCTCGCCGTAGAGATAGACGAGAATGCCGGCCAGGTTCGCCGTGGCGGCAATGTTGACCAACTCGTTGCCGCAGAGAAGCGAAATGATCAGGCGGCGTGGTTGATCGAGCAAAGCGTGCAAGGTCTCCGACTGCGGATGCCGCTCGCGGCGCAGCTTCTGCAAGTCAAGTCGGGACAGGGAGAACAGCGCGGTCTCGGAACCGGAGAAGAAGGCCGAACTACAGAACAGGAACACTTGAAGAACCAACGCGGCAACAATGCCTGGCTCTGCAAGGCGCGCCGTATCGAAGGCAAAGAACGCCTGCACGAAGGCCGCGATCTGCGCCGACTGCTGGATCGCCCAATCCATCGCATTCCCCATAGTGCCGGCGGCCCATCTTGACCTACGGCGCGGTCACCGATCCCTTCGGACGAGCAACGGCCCCGCTTCGGCACTGGAGCTGGCCGGATTCAGACTCCCTGTCCAGGCTTTCCGCCCATCGCCGCCGATGCCCTTACCCTTGCGGGCTACCGGTTCGGCCGATCGTCCACGGAGATCATCGACAGAACCCGTCAGCCACAAGGCAAAGCTCAGGCAAGGCCGGATCAAGGAAGCCGCTGCACGAAGATAATGCAGCAATAGGAAAAGGAAATTGACGTGGCTCAAGAAATCGACTGCGAAGTCATTTTCTTGACTCAACTCAATTTCTTGCCGTCGATGATGAGCTAGCCTCAATGCCTTCAGCCTTTTTCGACCTAGACCGTCGCTTGCCTGCACGGATCGCGAGTCGGGCTTGAAACCGCTGACGCCCGCACTCGCGTCTTTCGAAGCAACCTCGCGTCAGGCCAACGGTCACGGCGGAGAGGCACGGAAGCGGTTCCCGGAAGAAGGGGCTTCAAGTGACTGAGAGGGAGGCAAACGCGGATCGGAGTCGAGCCGGAGAACGCGGCCCGATCCTTGTCGCGGTGGATTTTACGCCAGACTCCGAAGCCGCTCTGTACTGGGCCTGCGAGTTTGCTGAATGCGTTGGCGCAGCGGTCAAGGTCTTGCACGTCGTTCACGACCCTGAGGATGCGCCGGGCTCCTACAGACTGAAAGACCACGACGCGCTTCGTCCGTTAGACGACGTCGCCGGCGAGATGATGGCCGAATTTCTCGAGAAGGCGAAGCGCGGGGAGCCCGATCTTCGCGCTATCAGCGTTGCGGAGCCGGTAATTGTCAAAGGCATACCGGCCTCCCGGATTCTGGAGGTAGCGGAACGGGAACGGGCCCGAATGATTGTGATGGGCAGTCGCGGGCGAACCGGGCTGCCGCACCTACTGTTGGGATCAAAGGCCGAGCGGGTTGTGCAGTTGTCGGCAATCCCCGTCACGATCGTGAAGGCTAAGGCAAAAGATGACTGAGGATAGCAATCACTTTTCACGCCGCCGTCTCGAATCCTCACCCAGTTTGCCAGAGCAGGGCGGCTGCTTGTGCGATCATCCATGGAAGACGACTGGTCTCGGCGCTGGGGTCTTGTCGAACCCCGGCCGTCTTGCCTTGGCCCTGGTGCTCGGTATCGCTTTGTGGCTGGCCGCCCGACCGGTGCTCGCTGCCGTCGAGGAGGGCGGCGACATCGACTGGTGGGGCATGGCGATGCAACTCTTTGGGGGCCTCGCCGTGTTCCTGTTTGGCATGGAGCAAATGGCCGAGGCGCTGAAGAGAGTCGCCGGGCATCGCATGAAGGCGATCCTGGGGAAACTCACCACAAGCCGGATCATGGGCTTGCTGACCGGCGCCTTCGTAACCGCGATCATCCAGTCCTCTTCCGTGACGACGGTCATGCTTGTCGGTTTCGTGACCGCGGGATTGATGTCCTTGTCCCAGGCAATCGGCGTCATTCTCGGAGCCGACATCGGCACCACGGTGACCGCTCAGATCGTAGCCTTCAAAGTCACGCGTTATGCGCTCCTACTGGTCGCCGTCGGCTTCCTCCTGATCTTCACCGGCAAAGCCGAATCAACCAAGCACTACGGCGCCTTGATCATGGGTCTGGGGCTGATCTTCTTCGGCATGGGGATCATGAGCGCCGGCATGAAACCACTCAGGTCGTACGAACCCTTTATCCACTTGATGCAGAACGTCTCCAATCCGGCCATCGGCATTCTGATCGCCACGGTCTTCACGGCGCTCGTTCAGTCTTCTTCTGCAACCATGGGTGTGGTCATCGCCTTGGCCTCACAGGGACTGATTAGCCTTGAGGGCGGAATCGCCTTGGCCCTCGGCGCGAACATCGGGACCTGTGCGACCGCTGGCCTGGCAGCCCTTGGCAAGCCACGCGAGGCCGTCCGCGTCGCGGTCGCCCACGTCATGTTCAAGATAGTTGGGGTCCTGCTGATCGTATGGTTCATTCCGCCCTTTGCCGATCTCATTCGATCAATCTCCCCAACATCGGATAGCCTCACCGGATTCGACAAGCTGGCAGCCGAGACCCCCCGCCAAGTGGCGAATGCCCATACGGTGTTCAATGTGGGAATCGCGCTTCTGTTCCTGCCGATGGCCCCCCTATTCGCCCGGTTTTGCGAGTGGGTGGTGCCCGACCGTCCCATCGTCGAGCCTGCGGTCATCCAGCCAAAGTATCTCGATGCGGAGCTGCTTTCGACGCCGGCGCTGGCTCTAGATCGGGCAAGGCGGGAGATCGGCAGGCTTGGCGAACTCGTCGAAGCGATGCTTAAGGCGAGCGTGCCCACCGTTGTTTCCGGCAACAAGGAGCAACTTCAGACGCTGGCCGAGATGGATGCCGACATCGATGTCCTGCATGGCCACATTGTGCGTTACCTCAGTCGCCTGAGCGGGCACGAGCTGTCGGCGGAGGAAGCCGACGAAGTCATGAACCTTCTGCTCGTGGCGAACAATCTCGAGGCCGCTGGCGACATCATGGAGACCAACCTGGTCACCATCGGCCGACGCCGGATCGACGAAGAGGTCGTCGTTAGCGCTCCGACTCGAACAGTCATCGAAAGGTATCAAGACGAGGTCGTCGAGGCGTTGAGAGCTGCCATCAAGGCGATCAGAGAGGAGGACCGGGAGGCCGCGCTCAAAGTGAAGGCCATGAAAAAGGGCATGGCTGAGCTGGCGGAGGAGACGGCGAAGCACGAGATCGATCGCCTCGTCACGAACGAGCCCAATCGGCTGCAGACCTTTACACGAGAAATGGAGATCATCGAGAACCTGAGCCGGATCTACCGGCTGTGCCGCAAGATCGCAAAGGTACAGTGGCTCCAAGCGTCAGCGCCTGAGCTTCGCGAACCGGCCGAATGACTGGGGTCGTCGATCAGGTCGGGGCATTGGTTCGAGGCCGCAAGAAGATCGGGTGCACGCTGACAGCGTTCGGCACGGAGGACGTTAACCTCGATCAACAGACACTAGCTGCCCGGTGAGGAGGGTCATGGAGCAGGTCATTCGTACGCTCGAAGACGTACATCGTGATCTGGCTGACGCGTTGCAGGCTTTACAGGGACGGGGCCTGACGCTCGAGGCCAACGGCTGGTCGGGTTCAAGCGACCTGAGGCCAGCGCTCGGGCGGTTGTTGAACGGCCTCCTGAATGAGCGGTCCGAGGCGCTCGATCTGATCCTCGAGCGGATCTGCCAACGCAATGCGGCTGTGGCAGATACGGTTCGAGACCTGCGCGACGAACGGGCCGTGGTCGTCGACCTATTGCGCCGGGGTGTCGCCCTGACCGACCGGCTCGGAGAGGATAGTCGCGCCGCATTCGAGGTCGGAGAAGAGCTCAGCCGCCTCACCCGGGAACTGGTTGAATCTCTCTCCTGGCACTTGCAATGCGTCGAACAGCAAATCGTACCGATGGCGCTGCTGCTTCTGAGCGCGCGCGACTGGGCCGAAATCCACGCACGGCTGCACGTCTCGACATGTTCGAGCGCCGGCTCACCGACACAGAGGTGAGACGCGCAGCGGGCGCAACCGCGCAACGAGAGCGCAAGCGAGGTGATCATGACGATCGAGACCGATGAGAGACGCGTCGGGCTGGACGAAGCCAGTCCTTGTACGCCAGCCCTTGCGCTAAAGCCCTCGCCGGCACCGGCGCCGCCGTGCAAGCCCAAGAAAAGCGATGTCTCAGCCTCTCAGGCTCAGGGCAAAGCCAGAGGTGAGTCGAAACGCAGTGCCGCGCCGCTCGTTCAGGTCAGTGAGACCACCGATCTTCGCGCCAACGAGCTCTACCTGAATCGGGAGCTG
>JAKSDN010000637.1 GCA_022360075.1 Kiloniellales bacterium
CCCAAGGTGAGGACGCCCGCGCCCACCGTCGGCGCGGTCTTGTCGCGCCCTTCGTGCAGCGTGGTGTAGAGCGTCGTCGTGTCGCTCCAGAGGTCGAAGCCCGGGTCGTTGCGCACGACCTTGCGGCCGGCCAGGTAGTAGTCCTTGCCGTCGTGCTGGAAGCCGAGCTCGTAGACCATGTAGCGGGTGTCGGCTTCCTCGGCCGGCGAGAAGAGATTGAACACGCCGCGATCGGCCGCCAGCCCATCGCCGAAGGGGCTGAAGTCGATGCGGCCCGCCAGGCCGCCGGCATGTGCCGGGTCCTCGATGAAGCGGTCGAGGTCGTCGATGGTGACGCTGGCGTGCATGGCCAGGCTGTGGTTCGCTGACTTGCCGGCCTCGGCGCCCGATTCCGGCTGTGTCTCGCCCAGGGCGAAGGGCCCGGACATGGTCTCGTCGAATCTAATCCCCGTATCGGCCATCTGGCCCTCCCATTCGATCTGTCCCGACCGCCTGTCACCAGGGCGCGAGCTTCAGGGTCTCGTCGAGCTCGATCTCGTTGTCGTCGTCGTCGATCTCTTCGCTCACGATATCGCCCTTCTTGTCGTAGGCGCGCACGCGCAGGCTATGGCTCGTCCGATCGAGCGAAATGCGGCAGAAGTTGTCCTCCTGCGTGAAGTTCCAGGCCTTGTAGTCCATCGTGATCGTCGGCGAGTCCGAGACCGTGAAGCTGTCGGCCTGCTCCGGGTCGCTCGAATCGTGGACGAAGTCCGAGGGCTCGCCGTCGGCGAAGGGAAAGGGCCAGTAGAAGGCCGAAGAGGTCACGGAGAAGGCGCGCAGCTTCTCGGCCTCCGGGCTGCCCGCGAAGGAAAGCTCAGCGATGTTGGCGCAGTGGATGTCGCCGGAAAGGAAGACGACGTTCTGAATCTCGTTTTCGACGATGCACTGGAGCAGCGCGCGCTTGGTGTTGGGAAAGCCCGGCCAGGAATCGCTGTCTTCCTTGCGTTCCGGGTCCAGCGGCTCGCGCGCGCCCATCGGTGAGGGTACGAAGACGCTCGAGGTGACGATGAACTTCGGCGTGTTGCCGCGCTGCGATTGCTGTTCGACCAGCCAGCGCAGGAGGCGCTGCAACTGTCCCGGCGGGCTGCCGGGCAGGCTCGGCCGGCCGAGCATGTGGTTGTCGGAAAGATCGCCCGCCTCGCCTTCGAGATAGCGCTGGGTGCGCGTGTCGACGACGAAGAAGGGAAAGCTGCCGCAGTCGAACTTGTAGTAGAGCCGCTTGTCGTAGGTGCGCGGCCCGTGGCTCCACTGGTAGCTCAGGTAGGCGTCGATCGCGATCGTGAAGAGCTGATAGCTCGCGCCGCGGCGAATGCGGTCTTGCGTCCAGTTGTCCTCGATCTCGTGGTCGTCGAGGATCATGTAGGTCGGCAGGCCGCGCATGAGCCGGCGGATGTTGGGCGAGCCGAAGGCGGTCAGGTAGCGTTCGCGAAACTCCTCGTAGCTGTCGGCGCGGCCGAGCGGCACCATGCGGTTGAAGAGGTCGGCATAGATCTGGTCGCCGACCATGAGGGTAAAGCGCGGCGGGCTTTCCGCCTTTGCCTTCCTTCCCTTGCCGGCCTTGGTCTCGCCGTCGCGCCCCCAAACCATGTCGCCCATGGGGCCGAAAATCCGGTCGGCATGCCGGACCTTCCACAGCAGACCCGGATAGCGGCAGGAGCCCAGGAGGAAGTCGAGCTTGCCCTCGTCCGTGGCCGGGTCGGGAAAGGTCCTGAAGACCGCCTCGGCCTTTTCCGCCGGCAGCCGCCTGAGGTCCTGCTCCCAGACCTTGGCCTTGGGCAGTCGGTCCATCAGGTCGCCGCTCCCTAGGCCCAGCTCGTCGTCGATCGGATCGTCCAGCGTCAGCGTTCCGATGCGCACGCGATAGCGCGTGTCGCTCTTCAGGCGGCGCGGCCGCTCCGGCGTAGGGGTGTGGAGACCCAGCGTGATCGTGCCGCTGCGGTCGAACTCCCGGCGCAGGCGGAAGTAGTAGCAGGGCACGGCGCCCTCCGGATGGACGGTGTCGCCCTCTTCGAAGATGCCGACGACCGCGAGCGTGCGGCGGCTGGAATCGATGTCGCCGTCAGGGTCGGTGTCCGGGTCCGCCCGGACCCAAAGCCGGCAGGACCGATCGCTCGTGTGGCCGACGATCGGTCCCAGACCGGGCGCGCGTAGCTGCCCCATGGGCCTCCCTCGTGATCTCTCGCGTTGGGCTCGTTGCCGAGCTTCTGATGGGACCGACGCTGCCGAGTCTAGGCAACAGCCATCCCCGGACCTGTGTGAAAGCGCACAAGGTTCGAGGATTGCTCCCGGCCCCTTGCAGCATTAAACGCGACCTTCGCGATAGGGCTCTAGACATAGCCTGAAGCGCAGGCCCTGTTGCCACAAAATTGTCACACATGCGCTTGTGGCCCATCGTCGCGTTGCCCGCTGGGGGCGTCGGTTCGATGTTGTGCCGCCATCTCCGCTTGAATCCGCAATGCGGCCCGTCGTTGCTCACACTCAAGGGTTTCGCTAGTTTGCCCGTTAATCCGATGGCCGAGTCGCCACATTGCGGGCTCGGCGCGATCTTTGGGGGGCCGCCCATGGCTGCGCGGAAGACATTCCGTCTGGTGCTCATCAAGCCTTCGCACTATGACGCCGACGGCTACGTCATTCAGTGGGTGCGTTCGGCGATCCCTTCGAACACCTTGGCGACGCTCAACGGTCTGGCGGTCGAGTGCCAGAAGCACGAAACGCTCGGCCCCGACGTCGAGATCGTGATCGACGCCTACGACGAGACCAACACCCGCATCCGACCCCAGAAGATCATCGAGGACATCCGGCGCAGCGGCGGGCACGGCATGGTCGGCTTGATCGGCGTGCAGTCGAACCAGTTCCCGCGCGCCGTCGACATCTCCCGGCCCCTGGTCGAGGCCGGAATCCAGGTCTGCATCGGCGGCTTCCACGTCAGCGGCTGCATGTCCATGCTGCCGGAGCTGCCGGCCGACATCCAGGCCGCGCTCGACATGGGCATCTCGATCTACTGCGGCGAGGCCGAGGGGCGTCTGGACGAGGTGCTGAAGGACGCCTACGCCGGCACCCTGAAGCCGGTCTACAACTATATGAACGACTTGCCGGGCTTGGAGGGTGCGACCGCGCCGATCCTGCCTGAGGCTCGGGTCAAGCGCACGGCCGGCGCCCACACCTCCTTCGACTCGGGCCGCGGCTGCCCCTTCCAGTGCTCCTTCTGCACCATCATCAACGTGCAGGGCCGCAAGTCGCGCTATCGCACCGCCGACGACATCGAGGCGATCGTGCGCAGCAACCTGGCGCAGGGCGTGAACCGCTTCTTCATCACCGACGACAACTTCGCCCGGAACAAGAACTGGGAGTCGCTCTTCGACCGCTTGATCGAGATGCGCGAGGGCGAGGGCCTCGACATCGCCTTCATCATCCAGGTCGACACGCTCTGCCACAAGATCCCGGGATTCATCGAGAAGGCCGGGCGCGCCGGCTGCACGCGGGTCTACATCGGCCTGGAGAACATCAATCCCGACAACCTGGCCGCCGCCAAGAAGCGCCAGAACCGCATCACCGAGTACCGCAAGATGCTGCAGGCCTGGAAGGACGTCGGGGCCATGACCTACTGCGGCTACATCCTGGGCTTTCCGACCGACACCCAGGAGCGGGTGCTGCGCGATATCGAGATCATCAAGAACGAGCTGCCGGTCGACCTGCTGGAGTTCTTCTGCCTGACGCCGCTACCGGGCTCGGAGGACCACAAGAACCTGGCGGCCAAGGGGGTCTGGATGGACCCCGACATGAACAAGTACGACCTGGAGCACGTCTGCGCGAACCACCCGATCATGTCGCGCGAGGAATGGCAGGAGACCTACCACAAGGCCTGGGAGAGCTATTACACGCTGGAGCACATGGAGCGCATCATGCGCCGCGCCGTGGCCAGCGGTATGAGCCCCGGCAAGGTGCTGTTCCTGATGCTCTGGTTCTACGGCTGCAAGACCTTCGAGGGCATCCATCCGCTGGAGGGCGGCTACCTCAGGCTCAAGTACCGCAAGGACCGGCGCCCCGGCCTGCCGATCGAGAACCCTCTGGTCTTCTACCCGCGCTATCTTTGGCAGCTCGCGCGCAGCCACTACCAGTTCCTGTCCCTGGCCTGGAAGCTGCACCGCATCCGTAAGCGCATCAAGGCCGACCCCGAGCGCATGGCCTACAGCGACCTGGCGCTCGAGCCGGTCGTCGAGGACGAGCTCGACGAGCTCGCGCTCTTCACCTCGAGCGAGGAGGCCAAGGCAGTGGTCGAGAAGAAGCGCCAGGACGACGCGGCGCGAGAGGCGGCCAAGGCGGCGGTGGCGGCGGAGTAGCTGCCGCTTGCCGCGGTTCGCGGCGTCGGGTTCAGGATTTGGCCAGTCGAGTTTGAGGCTGGTTCTACCCCCCACCCTAACCCTCCCCCACAAGGGGGGAGGGAAACGTCACAGGAAGGCGTGGCGAAAGTTCACCTCCCCCTTGACGGGGGAGGTCGGCGCGCAGCGCCGGGTGGGGATGGCTCGGCCCGGAGGGCCGATCGCTTTCTCGCCCAGGGCAAGCGCGCCATGACCCCCCGCGTCATCGCCGCCTTGACCGCGACCGTCGTGTTCTGGGCCTCGTCTTTCCCGGGCATCGGCGCAGCGCTGGAAGGCTATCCGCCGGGGCCGCTGGCGCTGCTGCGCTTCCTGGTCGCCTCGGCCATGTTCCTGCTGCTTGCGTCTTACCGGCGGCCCGCCATGCCGAGCAAGCGCGATTGGGCCCCGGTTGTCCTGCTCGCCCTGGTCGGGATCGTCGTCTATCACCTCGCGCTCAACACGGGCCAGCTCACCGTTTCGGCCGGCGCCGCCGGCACGCTCAGCAATGCCTCGCCGCTCTTCACCGCGCTTTGGGGCGTGTTGTTCCTCAACGAGCGCCTGAAGCCGCTCGGCTGGCTCGGCATCGCGCTCGGCTTCGCCGGCGCGATCCTGATCGCCATGGGCGAGGGCGGCGACTTCCGGCTCGATCCGGGCGCCTTTGCGGTGTTGCTGGCGGCGCTTTCCTGGAGCCTCTATTTCACCGCCCAGAAGCGCTATGCCCAGCGCTACGGCGCGCGCGACCTGATGGCCTGGGTGGTCTGGGCCGGCACGCTGATGCTGCTCGTCTTCCTCCCGGCGCTGCTCGAGGCCTTGGCGAGCGCACCGCTCGAAGCGACGCTCGCCGTCGTCTATCTCGGCGTCCTGCCGACAGCCTTGGCCTACGTCACCTGGGCTTACGTGCTGTCCCAGGTGCCGGTCTCCTTCGCCTCCGGCTTCCTCTACCTGATCCCGGTGCTGGCCTTCCTCCTGGCCTGGCTCTGGCGCGGCGAGGTGCCGAGCTGGCTGACTTTGATCGGCGGCACGGTCGCGCTTGCCGGCATCGCCCTGGTGTCGCTGAAGGGGCGTTGAAAGGGCTCGTCATTGCGAGCGGAGCGACGCAATCCAGGCTTTTGCCGCGCGAGAGGTTGTTCTCGATTGCCACGCCGGCTGATGCCGGCTCGCAATGACGGGTGAGGGACGGTGCCAACCGGTGCGACTCGGTGTGCCAATCAGGCCGCCTGCTCGAACCCGCTCAGCGTGTTGACGACATTGACACCGATCGCCTCGACCGCGTAGCCGCCTTCCATGACGAAGCGCGTCGGCAGGCCGAGGCCGGCGATCATCTCGCCCAGTCTCAGGTAGTCCTCGTGCTCCAGCTTGAATTGGGAGATCGGGTCGTCCTTGAAGGTGTCGACACCGAGCGAGACCACGAGCACGTCGGGGCCGAAGGCGCGGATCTTGGCCAGGCCGTCGGCCAAGGCCTCGCCGTAGCGCTCCCAGGCCGTGCCCCAGGGCATCGGGTAGTTCAGGTTGTGCCCCTCGCCGTCGCCCGCGCCGCGCTCGTCGGCATAGCCGGCGAAGTAGGGATACTCCTGTTCCGGATCGCCGTGCAGCGAGACGAAGAGCACGTCGGCGCGGGCGTAGAAGATGTCCTGGGTGCCGTTGCCGTGGTGGTAGTCGACGTCGAGGATCGCCACGCGCGCCGCGCCGCCGTCGCGGAAGGCCTGCGCGGCGACGGCGGCGTTGTTGATGTAGCAGTAGCCGCCGGCGAGATCGCGCGCGGCGTGATGGCCCGGCGGCCGGCAGAGCGCGAAGACCGCCCGCTCGCCCGCCGCCACCAGCTTCTGACCGGTGAGCGCCACGTCGGCCGAGCTCCGGACCGCCTGCCAGGTGCCCGCGACGAAGGGCACGCCCACGTCGAAGCAGTAGTGGCCGAGCCGCGAGTCGATCGATTTGCCGGGCTTTTGCCGGAGGCCGCGCATGCCGAATACGAAGGGCAGCGCGAAGTCGTCGGCGTCCTTCTTGTCCGCGTGCCACTGCGCATAGGCTTCGGACAGGAAGGCGACGTAGCCGGGATCGTGGACCTTGAGCAGCGGCTCCAGGCCGAAGTGCTCGGGCTCCTTCAGGGTGCCGAAACCGGTTTCCCTCAGCCGGTCGAGGATCATGTCCATGCGCGCCGGCTTCTCGAACTGCGGCACGAGCCGGTTGTCGATCAGCTCCTTGCCGCCGGCATGGCCGCGATGGTCGTTGCTATAGATGATCTTCATCTTTGGATCGGCGTGACGGAATTCTGCGCTTGGCTGTAGGTCTTCTTGGGCGCCGCTCTTATCCCGGCACGCGGCCGCTCGGCCGTTCGTCGATGCGCTTTTCGATGGCGTCCCAGATCTCGCTCTCCAGGGACGCGCCGTTGAAGCGGTTGATCTCCTGGATCCCGGTCGGCGAGGTCACGTTGATCTCGGTCATGTAGCCGCCGATCACGTCGATGCCGACGAAGATGAAGCCGCGCTCCTGCAGCGCCGGGCCGATCGCCTCGCAGATGAGCTGATCGCGGGCGTCGAGCTCGCTGCGCTCGGGACGCGCGCCGACGTGGAGGTTGGCCCGCGCTTCGCCCGGCGGCGGCACCCGGTTGACCGCGCCCACCGGCTTGCCGTCGACCAGGATGATACGTTTGTCGCCGCCGCGCACCTCGGCGAGGTAGCGCTGCACGATGACCGGCTCGCGGAACAGGCTGGTGAACATCTCCAGCAGGGCGTTGAGGTTCTCGTCCTCCGGCTTGACGTGGAAGACGCCGGCGCCGCCGTTGCCGAACAGCGGCTTGATGATGATGTCGCCGTGCTCGGCGCGGAACGCCAGGATCTCCTCGCGCACGCTGCTGATCAGGGTCGGCGGCATCAGCTCGGCGAAGTGGGTGACGAAGAGCTTTTCCGGGGCGTTGCGCACGTGCTGGGGATCGTTGACCACCAGGGTCTCGGGATGGACGTGCTCGAGCAGGTGCGTGGCCGTGATGTAGGCCATGTCGAAGGGCGGGTCCTGGCGCATCAGGACCACGTCGAGCGTGGCCAGATCGATTTTCTCGGCCGTGCCGAGCGTGGCGTGGTTGCCGTGCTCGCGCCGCACCTGAAACGGCCGGGCCTGGGCGCTCACCCGGTTGTCGCGCAGGCTCATGTCCTGCGGCAGATAGTGATAGAGCCCGTGGCCACGGCGCTGCGCCTCCATGGCGAGCATGAAGGTGCTGTCGGCATCGATATCGATGCTCTCCACGGGATCCATCTGGATCGCCACGGCGAGGCTCATGGACCGCCCCCTGTGACCTTGTTCTTGTCGCTGTCCAACGGCTTGAAGAGCCAGACTATAGCCGGAAGCCGATGGCACCTGCCAAAGCAAAATGCTGCGCGGCGCGACCCGCCGCAGATCGAGCGCCGCTAATTGAGGCGCGACTTCAAGTCCTTGATCAGGCGGACCGCCTCGTTCACGGCCTGAGCGTCGCGGCCCAGATCGACGAACTGCTCGAGCGACATCATGGCGGCACGCAGATTGCCGAGATTGGCGTTGAGCAGGCCCGCTTCGCGCCAGAGGGCCGGCTGATCGGGCGCGATCATCAGCATCGATTCGACGGTCGCCAGCGCCTCGGCGTGCTTCTTCTGGCGCATCAGCCGCAGTTTGATGTTGCTCTGCAGGCGCAAAAGGATGCCGCGATTGCTCATGGGCGCGTAGTGCCGGGGCTCGAGCTCGGCCTCGTTGCCGGCGACCGCCTTGAGCAGGTCGCGCAGCGCCGCGGTGTCGCGCACCCGCCCGCCGTTGAAGGGATCGAGGATCACCCGCTCGCCGGCCAGATCCAGGCGCAGCAGGAAATGGCCTGGGAAGTTCAGGCCGGCGACCTCCCAGTCCTGCCCGCGCGCGGCGTGGATGTAGAGGATGGCCAGGGCGACCGGCAGGCCGCGACGCCGGTCGATGACCCGCATGAGGTTGGCGTTCTGGAGATCCTCGTAGGTCTCGACGTCGCCTTCGTATTCATAGCGCTCGACCATGACGGCGTTGAGCGCGTCGACTCGCGCGGTGAGCGAGTCCTCGGCTTCGAGCTTGCGGGCGAAGTCGGCCGTGTCCCGCTCCAGCAGGGAAAGGTGGTGAAGATAGCGCTCGAGCGGCTCCTTGGGGCGGTCCAGCGCGGCGAGTAGCAAAGCGGCGGGCGCCAGATCGATACCCTCGTCATCCTGACCGCCGATCTGCCTGAGCCGCGCCTCAAGCTCCTTACGGCCGCTTGCGCTCGACCAGCTCATCGCGTTGTCTTCGCTTCTTCCTGCTCGCCCGGCACGCGACCGGTCATTGCCATGCACCCTTTATGTGGCGCGGCAGACTGCCCCTGGCAAGCAGGATCGCATCGAAGCGCAGGGCCAGACCGGCGAGCTTCGGGTGGCGTTGCACGTAGGCTTCGGCGGCCCGGGCGATGCGGGCGCGCTGCCGGGCGGAGATCGCTTCTCGCGCGGCTACCAAGGTCGGTCGCGCCTTGACCTCGACCAGCGCCAGGACGCCGCCGCGCCGGGCGATCAAGTCGATCTCGCCGGCCGGCACGCGAAAGCCGCGCGCGAGGATCCGGTAGCCCTTGAGACGCAACCAGAGGGCGGCGAGAACCTCGGCTCTCTGGCCGCGCCGCCGGGCTTCCTGCCGGTTCTCTCTCGCTCTGCGTGCAGGCAGGCCGGGGTTGGTCATGGATCGTTGGGCTCGGACGGCGCCGTGCTCAGCGAGAGGGCCCGGGCATAGACCTGGCGCCGCGGTAAACCGGTCGCCTCGGTCGCCGCAGCGACGGCATCGCGCAGACTGTGATCGCGGAGCGCTTCGGCCAGAATGTCGTCGAGCCGTTCGCTGGGATCCTCCGCGGCCGCATCGGCGGGGCCGACCAGCAACACGACCTCGCCCTTGGGCGCGCCGGCCGTCCGGTAGTGCTCGGCGAGCGCGTCGAGCCGGTCGCGGCGCACCTCCTCGTGCAGCTTGGTGAGCTCCCGCGCCACCGCGGCCGGGCGGGAACCCAGCACGGCGGCCATGTCTTCGAGGGTTCCGGGCAGCCGGCGCGCCGACTCCAGGAAGATCAGCGTCCCCTCCAGCGTCCGCAGGCCCTCGAGCGCGTTGCGCCGGGCGCCGGTCTTGGGCGGCAGGAAACCGAGGAAGGTGAAACGGTCGCTCGGCAGGCCCGAGACCACGAGACCGGCGAGCAGCGCCGAAGGGCCGGGCAGCGCACGCACGGCGTGGCCGGCTTCGGCGGCGGCTTGCACCAGCTTGAAGCCGGGATCGGAGATCAGGGGCGTGCCGGCGTCGGAGACCAGGGCCAAGGCTTCATCCGCCGCCAACCGCGCGAGCAGCTTGGGCCGCATGCGCGTCGCGTTGTGCTCGTGGTAGCTGACCAGGGCATTGTCCAGGCCGTGGGCGGCGAGCAGCTTGCGGGTCACGCGCGTGTCCTCGCAGACGATTGCGTCGGCCTGCCTGAGCGTGTCGAGGGCTCGCAGGGTGATGTCACGCAGATTGCCGATCGGCGTCGCCACGAGGTAGAGGCCCGGCGCCAGAGCGTCCGGTTTACTTCGCTGCGACCCCTCGATAGGCTCGCTGCGCGCCGCCGAAGGAACGTTCGAGGAAGACTCCCGTGTCATGTCCTAGCCGCCGGAGGAAGTGTCTCGCGGGTCTCGCGATCGGGGCGGTCCTGTTGCTGGGCGCCTGTCAGTCGCCGAGGGTAGCCAAGCCCGCGCCCGACGCGCAAGCAACGCCCGAGGCCTCGGCAAGCCAAGGCGCCGGCTCGGCTCCGCTCGCCGAGCCAGTCGTCCCGGAGCCGCCAAAGCCCGGCGGAACGGTCGCCGAGGACGGTACGGTGCGGGTCGCTCTGCTCGTGCCGCTGACCGGCCGTCACGCCCGCCTCGGCGAGGCGCTCTTGAATGCCGCCCAGCTCGCGCTCTTCGACATCGCCGACGAGCGCTTCGCCTTGATCGTGCGCGACACCGGCGGCACGCCGATCGGCGCGCAGTCGGCCGCGCGCATGGCGATCGAGGAAGGCGCCGGTCTCGTCCTCGGCCCGCTGTTCGCCACCTCGACGACCGCCATGGCGGCGGAGGCGCGGGCGGCCGGCGTCAACGTCGTCTCCTTCTCCAACGACCGCACGATCGCCGGCAACGGTGTCTTCGCCATGGGCCTGGCGCCGGGCGATCAGGTCGCGCGCGTGGTCGACTATGCCAACCGGCAGGGCCTGCGCCGCTTCGCGGCCCTGACCCCTTCGACGCCCTACGGCACGGCGGTGCTCCAAGCCCTGCGTGAGTCCGTTCAGCGCAATGCGGCTTTTCTCTCGAAGGTCGTGACCTACAGTCCCGGCAATCCCGACTCCTCGCCCGAGGTGCGCTCCCTGGCCGACTTCGATCGCCGCAAGCAGGCCCTGGTGATCGAGCGCCAGCGGCTGACCGCCCGCGGCGACCGGGTCGGGCTTCGACGCTTGGAGAACCTGGACACCCTGGGGCCGCCCGACTTCGAGGCGGTCATGCTGCCGATCGGCGGCAAGAGCCTGCTGGCGATGGCGCCTTTGCTGCCGTTCTACGACGTCGATCCCGGCGAGGTGCGCTTCCTCGGCACGGCGCTCTGGAACGACCCCAAGCTCGGCTCCGAGCCCGCCCTGGTCGGCGGCTGGTTCGCCGCGCCGCCGCCCAACCTCTGGCAGGGCTTCAGCGCGCGCTACCGGGAGACTTTCGGCCGCGCGCCCTTGCGCGTCGCCTCCCTGGCCTACGACGCGACTGCGCTGGCTGCGGTTTTGGCTGGCCGGGCCGTCACGGCCGGCCGCGAGCGAGTTTTCGAGACCGAGGAGATCGTCGACCCCAACGGCTTCGCGGGTGTCGACGGCATCTTCCGCTTCTTGCCCGACGGCAGCGTGCAGCGCGGCCTCGCCGTCCTGGAGATGCAGCGCGGCGCCCTGCGCGTCCTCGACCCCGCACCCAGCAGTTTTCAGGAGCTGGGTTCGTAGGCCGCGGCAGAGCTTTTTCGGAGCGCCCGACCATGGCCCATGACGATAGCCAAGTGAATCTCGCAACCGACATGTCGCTGGCACTCAGCTTGCTGCGCGCCAGCCACGAAATGTATCAGGACCTGCTGTCCGTGGTCCGAGCGAACGTCGCCGAGGACGGCTCGGCGGACTTCGACGGGCTCACCAAGGGCGTGAACCGCGCGCTCACGGGCTTCGCCCCGCGCGACCTCGAGATCAGGCGCCTGCTCGCGGACTTCGAGGGTTCGCGTTAGGGCACACTCAAGGCCGACCTCGGCACCTGCTTCCGAAAACGTCCTTATTGCCATAAACGTAATTGTCATTGCCGGGCGGGCGCAGCCCGAGCGCTTCGCGCTCCCGGCAATCCATCGCGGTCCGAGTCCTGGACTTCGATGGACCGCCCAGGGCCCATGGGGGTCAAGCCCGAGGGTGACAAACTGGGATGCGTTGGCGGGCCGTCTCGATGCGTGAAACTGGCATCGCACTTCAGGCCAGCAGGTGTCCCAGCACCGCGTTCAGTCGCAAGCGTCCGGCGGCCGTGGCACGCAGGCCGAGGTCGTCCAACACCAAGTCCCCGCTCTCGATCAACGAACGCAAGCGGCGGCTATCCAAGAGCCGTTCCGGGCTCTCGGCGAGCTCCCGCTCGAATGCGCTGCGTGAGACGCCTTCGGTCAGACGCAGGCCCATCATCAGAAGTTCGGCCAGACGCTCTTCGCGGCCGATCTCCACGCGTGCCCGCGTCGCGTGGCCTTCGGCCTCGACGGCGGCGAGCCAGGCTTCCGGCGCGCGATGTTGGCGGGTCGCTAGCTTGCGTCCTTCCAGGGTCAGCCGGCCGTGGGCGCCGGGACCGATGCCGAGGTAGTCGCCGTAGCGCCAGTAGGTCAGGTTGTGCCGGGACTCCTCGCCGGGGCGGGCGTGGTTGGAGATTTCGTAGGCCGCGAGGCCGGCCTCGCTCAGCAGAGCCTGCGTCGTTTCGTAGAGCGCGGCGGCGCGGGCCTCGTCCGGTACCGCGAGCTCGCCGCGTCGCGCGGCGCCGTGAAAGGCCGTGCCCTCTTCGATGGTGAGCTGGTAGAGCGAAAGGTGCGTCGGTCCCTCGGCCAGCGCTGCGGCAAGCTCCGCGCGCCAGGATGCCACGCTCTGTTCCGGGCGGGCGTAGATCAGGTCGAAGGACACGCGCGCGAAGTGCCGGCGGGCCAGGGTGATGGCGGCAAGGGACTCGGCGGCGCTGTGCTGGCGGCCGAGGAAGGCGAGCGCGGCATCGTCGAGCGCCTGCACGCCGAGCGAGACGCGGTTGACCCCGGCGGCGCGAAAGGCGGCAAAGCGCTCGGCCTCGACGGATGTCGGATTGGCCTCCAGCGTGACCTCGGCGTCCCTCGCCAGATCGAAGCGCGCGCCGACCCGCTCGATCAAGGCGGCCACGGTCTCGGCCGGCATCAGCGAGGGCGTGCCGCCGCCGAAGAAGATCGAAGTGACGCGGCGCGGCCCGCTCAGGTCTGTGTAGTGATCGAGCTCCGCCAAAAGCGCGCGCCGCCAGCGCGCCTGCTCGACCCTCTCGCGGACGTGGCTGTTGAAGTCGCAGTAGGGACACTTCGCGCGGCAAAAGGGCCAGTGGATGTAAACGCCGAAGCCGGGGTCCGGCGCTGTGGTCTCGGGCGCCGCGGGATCGCGCTCGATCGCCCGTGCCGCGGTCATGCCGCCGGTGCGAAGACCGCCGCGACCAGCTTCTCGAACGCACGGGCGCGGTGGCTCATGCCGTGCTTGGTCACGGGCTCGATCTCGCCGAAGGTGCGGTCTTGGCCGTCGGGCTGGAACATCGGGTCATAGCCGAAGCCGTGCTCGCCGCGCGGCGGCCAGACCAGCGTGCCGTAGACGCGCCCTTCGTACGAGACGCTGTGGCCGTCGGGCCAGGCAAGCGTAAGGACGCAGACGAAATAGGCGCTGCGGTCGGCCTTGCCCGCGAGCTCGCGCTCGACCCGTTCCATGGCGAGTCGGAAGTCCTTGCCCGGCCCGGCCCAGCGTGCCGAATAGATGCCCGGCTGGCCGTCGAGGGCCGGCACGACCAGGCCGGAATCGTCGGCCAAGGCCGGCAGGCCGGCGCCCGCGACCGCGGCGCGCGCCTTGAGCTCGGCGTTGGCCTGGAAGCTCTCGCCGGTTTCCTCCGGCTCCGGCAGGTCGAGGGCGGCGGCGGAGACCAGGGTGACGCCGAAAGGCTTCAGCAGCTCGTCAATCTCGCGGACCTTGCCGGGATTGTGGCTGGCGATGACCAGGCGTTGCCCCTGCAAGCCCGCTGTTTTGGTCGTCGCTTTGGTCATGCGCCTTCCAAAGCCGCGCGTTGCGCGCTGGCAAGTTCCCGAATGCCCTTCTCCGCCAGGGTCATGAGAGCATCGAACTCGGCGCGCCGGAAGGGCTCTTCCTCGGCCGTGGTCTGGATCTCGACGATCCCGCCCGAGCCGGTCAGCACGAAGTTGGCGTCGGCCTGGGCATTGGAATCCTCGGCATAGTCGAGATCGAGCACCGGCGTGCCCTGATAGATGCCGCAAGAGACCGCGGCGACGGCATCGTTCATGGGCATCGTCGTGATGGCGCCGAGCCGGGCCATGTGCTGGAAGGCGAGCATCAGCGCCACGTAGCTGCCGGTGATCGCGGCCGTGCGTGTGCCGCCGTCGGCCTGGATCACGTCGCAGTCGACCCGGATCGAGCGCTCGCCGAAGCCCGAGAGATCCGTGACGGCGCGCAGGCTGCGGCCGATCAGGCGCTGGATCTCCATGGTCCGGCCGCTCTGCTTGCCGCGTGCCGCCTCGCGGTCGGTCCGCGTGTTGGTCGAGCGCGGCAGCATGCCGTATTCGGCCGTGACCCAGCCCTGGCCGCTGTTGCGCAGGAAAGGCGGCACCTTGTCCTCGATCGAGGCCGTGCAGAGCACGTGCGTGTCGCCGAATCGGGCCAGGCAAGAGCCTTCGGCATGCTTGTTGACGTCGGTTTCCAGCGTGATGGGACGAAGCTCGTCGGCGGCCCGTCCGGAAGGGCGGAAGCTCTTGTTCATAGCGATTCCTGCGGCTTGGGTGGTCACCGGCATCGTTTCCGGTCCGGGCAAGACGGCCGGCACGCTAACCCATGACCCGAAGGGCGTCCAGCGGCGGCCGGCAAACGCCCGCAACACCTCAAAGCGCGTCGATTCGCGGCTTGACCGGCCCCGCCGGGCGCCCTAAGCCCGAACCTCCCGGCGCGTTGACGCTCCCAGGGGCGCTCACTACATTTTTGAGCGCTTACGGATCAAGGCCATGAAACCGATCCTTCAGCCCATCTCCGACGGACCGTCGATCGAGGATCTCAACGAGAGGTCGCGGGAAATCCTGCGCCTGATCGTCGACGCCTATCTCGAGACCGGCGCGCCGATCGGCTCGCGTACGCTGTCGCGCCGGCTCGGCATGAGCCTGTCGCCGGCGACCGTGCGCAACGTCATGGCCGACCTGGAAGAGCTGGGCCTGCTGTTTGCGCCGCACACCTCGGCGGGGCGGCTGCCGACCGAGCTCGGCATGCGACTCTTCGTCAACGGCCTGCTGGAATACGGCAACCTGACCAAGGACGACCGTGAACACATCTCGAGCCAGGTGAGCGCCGCGGGTCGCAACATGCCCGAGCTGCTCGAAGAGGCGAGCAGCCTGCTCTCCGGCCTGTCGGGCTGCGCCGGCCTGGTCCTGGCGCCGAAGACCGATGCACCCCTCAAGCACATCGAGTTCGTCTCGCTCGGCCCGGGCCGGGCCCTGGTGGTCATGGTCACGGCCTCGGGCGTGGTCGAGAACCGGGTGATCGACGTGCCCATGGGCTTGCCAGCCTCATCTCTGGTCGAGGCGACCAACTACCTCTCCGCCCGACTGGTCGGCCGCACGATCTTGGAAGCCACCGGCGAGATTCGCGACGAGCTCGCCAAGCATCGGGCCGAGCTCGACGATCTGACCGGCCGCGTGGTCGAGCAGGGTCTGGCCATGTGGGCCGACGACGGGCCGGCCGGGGCCTTGATCGTGCGTGGCCAGGCGCAGCTCCTCGACGACGTCGAG
>JAKSDN010000191.1 GCA_022360075.1 Kiloniellales bacterium
AGGGAGATCTTGACGCCGTCGATCTTCGCGCTGTGCGCTTCGAGGATTTCCAGGCAGGTCTCCATGGCCTGCCAGTGGTCGCCGCTGCCCCAATAGCCCTCCAAGGCCGGGTCGAACATCTCGCCCAGCCAGTGGATGATTACCGGCTCGCGCACCTGCTCCAGGATGCGTCCGTAGACCCGGGCGTAGTCGTCGGGTCCTTTGGCGCAGGCGGCGAGCGCCCGGCTCGCCATGAGGATGATGCGACCGCCGGCGGCTTCGACCGCGCTGACCTGTTCCTCGTAGGCTGCGATCACCCGATCGAGCGTGAGGTTGGGATCGGGTGCGAGGTGATCGGTGCCGGCGCCACAGGCGATCACCGCGCCGGGCACGTCGCGTGCCGCCGCGACCGAGCGGCGCACGAGCTCGAGCGCGCCGGTCCAGTCGAGCCCCATGCCGCGCTGCGCCGTGTCCATGGCTTCCGCAACGCCGAGTCCGAGCTGCCAAAGATAGTGGCGATAGGCCAGCGTCCGCTCCCAGTCGATGGCCGGCTCGAGCCATGGATCGACGTCGGCCAGGGGATCGGCGACGACGTGCGCTGCGGCCAGGGCGACGCGGTTGAAGGCGCCGTTCCTGCGGCTCTCGAAATCGCGCGGCGGGGAGGTCTCGAAGGGCTCGAGCGCGCCGTCTGAGGTGGGTAGCGAGATCACCGGCATGGCTCAGATCTCCAGCGGCTCGACGTCGATCCAGCGTCGCTCGGCCCAGCTCTTCAGGCCGAGCTCGGCGAGCTGCACGCCCTTGGCGCCCTCGCCCAGGTCCCAAGGAAAGGGCGCATCCTCCTCCAGGTGGCGGATGAAGGCCTCCCACTGCGTCTTGAAGCCGTTATCGTAGTCCCGGTTGTCCGGCACCTCTTGCCAATCGGCGAAGAAGTCGATGGCCTGGGCCTGATCGGGGTTCCAGACCGGCTTCGGCGTGTTGGCGCGGTGCTGGCTCCAGCAGCGGGTCAGCCCGGCGACGGCCGAGCCGTGGGTGCCGTCGACCTGAAACGTCACCAGGTCGTCGCGCCGCACGCGCACGGTCCAGGCGCTGTTGATGTGCGCGATCACGCCGCCCTCGAGCTGGAAGGTGGCGTAGGCCGCGTCGTCGCTGTCGGCCTCGTAGGGCGCGCCGTTCTCGTCCCAGCGCTGCGGGATGTGGGTCGCGCCCAGGCAGCTCACGGACTGCACCGCGCCGAAGAGGTTGTCGAGCACGTAGCGCCAGTGGCAGAGCATGTCGAGGATGATGCCCCCGCCATCGGCTTTGCGATAGTTCCAGCTCGGCCGCTGCGCCGGCTGCCAGTCGCCCTCGAAGACCCAATAGCCGAACTCGCCGCGCACCGACAGGAGGCGGCCGAAGAAGTCGCCGTCGATCAGCGACTTGAGCTTCAGCAAGCCGGGCAGGAAGAGCTTGTCCTGCACGACGCCGTGCTTGACGCCGGCCTTCCGGGCGAGACGGGCCACTTCGACGGCATCCTCCAGCGAGTCGGCGACCGGCTTCTCGCAATAGAGATCCTTGCCGGCGGCGATCGCGCGCTTGAGCAGTCCGGCGCGCTGTTGGGTCGTGGCCGCGTCGAAGAACAGCGTGTCGTCGGCGCTGGCCAGCGCCGCGTCGAGATCAGTCGTCCAGCGGGCGATGCCCTGCTGCTCGGCGAGCCGGCTGAGCTTCTCCTCGTTGCGGCCGACCAGGATCGGGTCGGGCATGACCCGGTCGCCGTTCGACAGCGCCACGCCGCCCTGGGCGCGGATCGCCACGATCGAGCGAATCAGATGCTGGTTCATCCCCATGCGGCCGGTCACGCCGTTCATGATCAGTCCGAGCCGACGTTCGGCCATTGCCTACTCCATGCCCAATAGCTGATAGATGCGCCGCGTATAGTCGCCGAAGACTTCGCTGGTCTTCTGGTCGAGACGCCTGGGATAGGCCAGATCGATCGAGAAGTAGTCCGCCATGCGCGCCGGGCCCGCCGTCAGCACGGCACAGTGCGAGCCGAGCAGCACAGCCTCCTGGATCGAGTGGGTGACGAAGACGATGGTCTTCTTGCTCTCCGACCAGATGCGCAGCAGCTCCAGGTTCATCTTCTCGCGGGTGAGGGCGTCCAAGGCGCCGAAGGGCTCGTCCATCAAGATCAGCTTCGGGTCGTGCACCAGCGAGCGGGCGATGGCGGCGCGCTGCTGCATGCCGCCGGAGAGCTCGTAGGGATAGCTCTGCTCGAAGCCGTCGAGCCCGACCATGGCGAGCAGCGCGCGCGCCCGTTCGCGGCTCTCGCCGCGCGGCAGGCCGAGGATCTCGGCCGGCAGCAGCACGTTGTCGAGGATGCGCCGCCACTTCAGCAGCAGCGACTGCTGGAACACCATGCCGATGTCGCGCTCTGGATTGAAAGGGGTTGCGTCGTTGCCGATCCGCACCTCGCCGCCGTCGTGCGGATGCAGGCCGGCCAGGATCTTCAGGACCGTGGTCTTGCCGCAGCCCGAGGGCCCGACCAGCGAGACCAGCTCGCCGGCCTGGATGTCGAGCGTCACGTCCGAGACCGCGAGGAAGTCCTCGCCGCGGCCGCGATAGACCTTGCGGACGTTCTCCAGGTGGATGAAGGGCGTGCGCGCGCGCTCCGCCATCCCGACAACTGGACTCGGCGCGGCTTGCGAATCGCCAGGGGATCCCGTTGCACCGCCGATCAAGAAGACCTCGCCCCTTGCCGTCTCGCCATACCCGCAAAGCGCCTCAGCCGTCCCTATTGAAATGGGAACAGCGGCATCGCTAGCTTAGTAACCGGATGGTTACTTAGTCAATCTGAGAAATCCTCCCCATGCTCACGGATCAAGCCGGAGATCCCAACAGGCCGGGCATCGCATCGCCGACGGGCCGCGGGCTCGTGACGAAGCTCGGGTGCCGCCCAACGAGCGCTCACGCGAGCGTGGCCTAGGTTGGATCGTGCCGGATCTCATGGCCGAGACCTCGCCATCACCGCGCAGGGCGGCAAGATCGACCAGAAGCTCGACGCCGCGGCGGTCTTCAGCAACGAGCTCAACGCCAAAGGCAAAAAGAGGAAGTTCGCGCTAACTGCCGCCATGCGAAAGCTCCTCCTCAAAGTCATTGCCCGCGATGCCAGGCCCTGGTCTTGCCCCGACTAGAAAAAGCTCGAAAACAGTTGCTTACCTAACCTCTCCCGCCACTGGGCGGAGCTGGGTGAGGGGGAATCGCGAGGTGTTCGAAGAAGGGTTCAGCCTCCTCCCCGCGCCTTAACCCTCGTCCCTGATATCGCATTGGCGTGCCCGTCAAAGCCTTCGTACACGGCCAGCCGGTGCGCCTGCTCCGCCAGCGGGCCATAGCCCTCGCGCGTCACGTAGCCGATCGAGGTGCGCTTCAGGTAGTCGAGCACGCCGAGCGGCGAGGCGGTGCGGGCGGCGCGCGAGGTCGGCAGCACGGCGTTGGGGCCGAGCACGAAGTTGCCGAGCGTCACCGGCGTGTGCTCGCCGATCAGGATCTCGCCGGCGTGGCGCAGCGCGCCGAGGTGGGCGAAGGGATCGGCGCAGAGCAGCTCCAGGTGTTCCGGCGCGTAGTCGTTGACGAAGTCGATCGCCGCGGCGAAGTCGGCGGCGAGCACGATGCCGCCCTTCGAGCCGCCTAGCACGGTCGAGGAGAAGTCGACTCGGCCCTCGCCCATGTCGGCCCAGTAGTCGGGGATCGCCTTGCGGGCTTCCTCGGCCACGGCCAGGCTGTTGGTCACCAGGAAGGCCGAGGAGTCGGGGCCGTGCTCGGACTCGATGATCAGGTCGAGGGCGGCGATCTTCGGGTTGGCGGTCTCGTCGGCGAGGATGATCGACTCGCTGGGACCGGCCGGCAGGCCGGGGTCGATGTGGTCGGCGAGCAGGCGCTTGGCGGCCAGCACCCAGGGGCTGCCGGGTCCCACGATCTTGTCGCACTTGGGCACGGTCTCGGTGCCGAAGGCGACGGCCGCGACCGCCTGGGCGCCGCCGCACTTGTAGACCCGCTCGATGCCGGCGCTGCATGCCGCGACCAGGGTGGCGGCATCGATCTCGCCGTCGGGCCCGGGCGGGGTGACGATAATCGCCTCGGGCACGCCCGCGACCACGGCCGGCACCGCGGTCATGACCACGACGCTCGGAAAGGAGCCCTTGCCGCGCGGCACGTAGCAGGCGACCGAGGGGATCGGCGTGTGCTTCTCGCCGGCGAAGGCGCCGGGCCGCACCTCCTTCAGCCACATCTCCTCGGGCATCTGGGCCTGGTGGAAGCGGCGCACGCCGTCGACGGCGAACTCGATCGCCTCGATCACCTCCGGCTCGACATCGGCGAAGGCGCGCTCGAAGTCGGCGGGCGTGGCGGCAATCGCGCCGGGCTCGACCGGTGCCTTGTCGAGCTCGCGGGCGTAGCGGGCGAGCGCCCTATCACCTTCCCGGCGCACCGCCTCGATGATCGGCTGAACCTTTTCGATGAAGGGCGAGAGGTCGGCTTGCGTGCGGGTCAGCAGCGCGCCGCGCTCGGCCGCCGACAGGGTCGAGAGATCGTAGAAGCTGATGTCCCGGGTCATGGCCTTGCCCGCTCCCTCACTTGGATTTCAGAAAGATCTCCAGCCCGACGGCCCGGTCGAGCAGCCAGATCGCAAAGGCGGCGACCGCGATGTAGACCACGGAGACCGCAGCCAGGTCGGGCGTGATCACGCTGCGGATCGAATTGTAGATGCTGACCGGCAAGGTGACGATGCGCGCGTCGACCAGCAGCAGGCTCACGATGAACTCGTTGAAGGCGAGGATGAACATCAAGAGCCCGCCAGTGATGACGCCCGGCATGACCGCCGGCAGCGTGACGGTGAAGAAGGTCTGCAGCGGCGGCGCGCCGCAGTTGGCCGCGGCGTTCTCCAGATCCGGGTCGAGCGCGTTCACGCTGGCGCTGACCGCCCAGATCATGAAGGGCAGGTTGATCACGCATGTCGCCACGCCGACCGGCCAGAGCTGGCCCAGGATGCGCAGCTCGCCGAACAGCAGCATCAGGCCGATGCCCGAGGCGATGAGCGGGATCGTGAAGGGCAGCAGCAGGTAGATCTGCAAGCCGTGCAGAAAGGGAATGCGGTAGCGCAGCATGGCGATTGCCGCCAGGGTTCCGGCCGGCAGGCTGATCGCCGTGCAGACCAGCGCCACGTAGGCCGAGCGCAAGAAGGCGTCCTTGAAGGCCTCCATCTCGGCGAGCTCGGCATACCAGCGCAGCGAGAAGCCCTCGGGTGGGAAGGTCACCATCTCGCCGGTGGTGAAGGAGGCCATGAGCACGATCAGTGTCGGCAGGCCGAGGATCAGCAGGTCGAACCAGACGATGGTCCAGAACACCAGGCGTTTCGAGCGGCTGCCGGTCATGGATGGCCTCGGCTTTGGGGAGTGGGAACTTCGCGCGCCATCACCCCTCCGTCCGCGCGACGAAGCTGAGCGTGCCGGCGCCGAGCAGGGTGAAGATCAGAGCGACCAGGCTGCTGCCGAGCGCGACCAGGACGATGGCGAGCGCCGAGCCCAGGCCGGCATCGGAGATCTGGAAGAAGCCGTCGTAGATCGCATTGGCGATGAAGTCGATGGTGCCGCCGCCCAGGATCTCGGGCATCGCGAAGTCGGTCACGGTCAGCGTGAAGACCACGACCGAGGCGCCGACCAGACCCGGCTTGGCCATCGGCAGGACGACGTGCCAGAGCGTACGCGGCCAGTTCGCGCCCAGCCCGTCGGAGGCGAGCTCGACCTCCTCGGGGATCGCGGTCAGCGAGGGTGCGAGCATCAGCACGGCGAAGGGCAGCATGTACTGCACCAGGCCCAGCAGAACGGCCTGGTAGTTGTAGATCAGATCGAACGGCCCAAGCCCGAGCAGGGCGAAGCCCTGGTTCACCAGGCCTTGCTTGCCGAGGATGATCAGCCAGCCGTAGGCGCGCACCACCTGGCCGATGAAGAACGGCAGGAAGAGGCTGACCAGCAGCAGCTTGCGGGTCAGCCGCGAGGGCGTGCGCACCATGACGTAGGCGTAGGGAAAGGCGAGCGCGAGCGTGATCAGCGTGACGATCACCGCAGCCGCGACGCTGCGCAGGATGATGTCCTGATAGACGCTCTTCTGAAGGATGGTCAGATAGTTGACCAGCGTGTAGTGCTCGGAGAGCCGGTAGGTCGAGGTGTCGAGCTCGCGAAAACTGTCGTCGCCGATGTAGACGAGGCCGATGGCGAGAAGGCCGACCAGCAGCACCGCCGGCGCCAGCAGCAGATAGCGCGTGGCGGCCGAGAAGCGCGCGTTCCAGAGGCGGGCGACCAGGCTCTCCAGGCCGTCGAGCAGGCGCCAGGTGAGGGGCAGGGAAGCGCTGCGATCGGTCATG
>JAKSDN010000110.1 GCA_022360075.1 Kiloniellales bacterium
CCCCCGGCTCCTTTTCGCGAGACAGGCCAGCCTGGTCGAGAAGCTCGATATCGCGCTCACCTTCTCGTTCTGCGTCGGCGGCCTCGTGACCTTGGTGAGTGTGATCGGCGCCCTCGCCCTTTCCCTCGCTTCCGACGGCTCGGACCGAGGCCAGCTCGCGGCCTGGGTCTTCCTGGTCTGGCTGGTCGGGCCGCTGACCCCGATCTTCGCCCTGGCGAAGGGCCTGTTTCCAACGCCGGGAAGCGCCCTGCGCTATCTCGTCACCACGACGGTCGCCTTCGTCAGCCTGGCGCCGATCCTCGCGGCACGGGTGATCGCGCAGCTCTTCGACCGGGGCTCGACGGCCTTCGAGGTGACGGGGGTCGTCGCGACGCAGCGGGACCCGGTGCTCCGCTACGCCGCCATCGCCGGCTCTGGCCTTTGCACCTTGGTCGCCGCCGTCACCCTGCGCTCGCCGGCCTTCGCGCCGTTGCTCAGCTTCTCGATGATGCTGGTCCTGGGGCCCTTGATGGCCCTGTCGGAGCGGCGCGACGCGCTGGGCTTTGTCGGGCGCAACTGCGTCTTCCTGCCGTTCCTGGCGCTCGCGGGCTCACTCGCCTGGCCGCCGTGAGGACGAACGGTCGTTGGATCCAAGCGCCGCGAGAAAGGCGCGCGTGAAATCCTCCATGAAGATCGTGCTCTCCGCCGTCGGCCGCAGGCCCGCCTGGTAGCCTTGATCGAGAAACGGCTCAAGGCGTGTCGGCGCCCGCGACAGGATGTGGATCGGCACGGTCCAGGGTTGGTTCTTGCCGGCGACGATGCCCGGCGGCTGATGGTCGCCGACCAGGACGACGAGGCTGTTCGCTGGAATCGCGTTCTCGAGGTAGTCGCCGATCAAGGCGAAGTTGTCGGCCATGGCCCGGGCGTAGCGTACACCGAGGCGGCTCCAGTCCGGCTCTTGCGCCACCAGTGCGGCGGTCTCCTCGGGATCGTAGGCGATGCCGCTCCCCAGCAGCGACCAGTCCTCGACGTAGGGCGGCAGCGGGTGAAACGGCATGTGGCTCGAGATCAGCACCACGAGGGCGAACAGCGGCTGCCCTATTTGCGTCAGCTCCGCTTCGCGTAGGCGGTGGAGGCTGAACTGATCGGGGATGCGCCAGTAGCCGAAGTCGGGCCCCCGATAGTTCAAGGCCTTGGCATCGTAGATCCGGTCGAAGCCGAAGGCCGCGCCCTCGGGCCATTGGCGCTGGGTGCCGGGCATCAGGGCGACGGTGCGGTATCCCGTCGCCTCGAAACGCGATACCAGAGTCTCGCGGCCGGTCGTCAGGAAGAGGTTGTAGAGCGACTGGTCGCTGAGCCGCGCGCCGCTCAGCAGCGTGCCGTGCGCGAACCAGGAGCCGCCGCCGAAGGTCGGCGAGATCAGGCGCCGGGAGGCCGCGTGCCAACCGGCCGCCTCGAGCCGGGCCGCGAAGGCCTCGAAAGCCGGCGCGATCGCCGTCGCATAGTCCGGCGTGTCGAACAGGGTCGTGCCATAGGACTCGAGGAAGACGATGAAGATGTTCTCTCCGTCCAGTCCGACCGGCTCTTCCCGCGCCGCCAAGCGCGGCCCGAAGAGCGCATCGAGCTCTTCCGGACTGGCGTGGCGCAGGCGGTGGGCCTCGACCGCGAGGCCGATCTGCTTGGCCGCGATCACGCTCGCCGGAACGGAGAAGGCGCGGCGAAGCTCGCCCAGTCCCGGCACGAAGGAAGCCGCGTAAACGAGCCCCGCCAGGATCGGCAGCGCGACCGCGACCCGGCGCGCGGTGCTCCATCCGAGGATCCGATCCGCGAAGGCCAGGCAACGCCAGTTGAGCCAAACCGACAGAGCGACCAACGCGGGGACGCCTAGAAGAACCATCAACACTCCCGGCAGTGCCATCGAGCGCCAAAACAGCTCGATCAGGTTCGGCAGGTGCCGAACGTCCCAATAGAGATTAAGCGCCCGGCCGAACAGGGGCGGCGCCGTGACCTCCGTGTAGCGCAGCACCACGGCCAGCAGCAGCAGCACCGCCAGGCTCAGCTTGGCCCGCCGCCCGGGGCGCCAGCCTGCGCTGCGCAGCAGCGCCAAGAGGGCGAGGAGCACGAGCACTTCGACCGCCAGCTCCGGCACCAGACGGATCCAGGGCGTCGGCCAGAGGTTCTGAAAGGCCAGACTGCCGTTCAGGTAGAACAGGACGAGCGCCACGCCGGACAAGGTCCAGGCGAGCCCCCGCCGACCGCGCCTATCCGATCCGGCTCGCGATGACGTGAGTTGGAACAAGCGTTGCTCCCAAGCCATCCTGTCTTGCAAAATATGCCGCGAGATCAAAGCTAAAGAACATAATGCAAAGCAAGGGTCGGGCGTTAGGCGAGGATCACGGGCTTTTGACCAGCACGGTCATGAGCCTGTCGGCGGCGAGTCTGTTGCTGATCGGCTTGACTGCGGCCATCGGCGTCGCGGCCGAACAGGGACCGGCCTACTATTTCGCTTCATTGGGCTTGGCCGGACTGATCGCGATCTTTGTTTTCGCCTTCTTGCCCGAGCGGCTGCCGAACGACCGTTTCGGTCCGGCCAACTTCGTGACCCTCTTGCGCGGTTTCTTCGTCTGCGTCCTGGCTGGGGCGATCGGCATGGGACCGGTGTCTGATGCCGTCGCCTGGTCGCTTTTCACCATCGCCGCGGTCTCGCTCCTGCTCGACGGTCTCGACGGCCCGCTGGCCCGGCGCCGGGGCGAGGCGACCGCTTTCGGCGCACGCTTCGACATAGAGGTGGACAGCCTCTTCATCCTGGTGCTCGCGCTGCTGGTTTTCGATCTCGGCAAGGCCGGCGCCTGGGTCCTGCTGGCCGGCGGCCTGCGCTACATCTTCGTCGCGGCGGGTCTGGTCTGGCCCTGGCTTATGGCGAGCCTGCCTGACAGCCGACGGCGCAAGGCGGTGTTTGCGCTGCAAGCCCTTGCCCTCGTCGCCGCGACCGCACCCTTGGTGCCCGCCGACACCGCGGGCCCGCTGGTCGGGGCCGGTCTGCTCGCCCTGTCGGTATCATTCGCCAAGGATGTCTTGTGGCTGCACCGCAGCCGTGCAAAGGGAGAGTGCGGGAGGGAACTTCCTGTGGCGAGAAGATCTGCTAGGTCAGCCCCGCGATCAATGACCCACAGCACTTCGAGCGCGCATCCTTCGAGACGCGCCCTGACGGGCCCTCCTCAGGATGAGGTAGACCTTTGATGGCATTAAGAAATGTCCTCATCCTGAGGAGCCCGCAGCGGCGGGCGTCTCGAAGGACGCACGATGTTTGTCCAGAGTTCTCTCGCAGCGTTTCACCAGTCAAACTCGATTTCTTCACCCGTTGGTTTGCATCTCTTGCCAGAGGGAGGAACAAGGTAATGAAACGGCAGTTCGGAGCCGGCGGCGTTGCCCGGCCTTTCATAGCGGCATCGGTACTCGCCCTGGTCGCCCTGGCCGCGCCAAAACCCCTGGCCGCCGCACCGGCGAAGTTCGAGATCGACCCGGCCCATTTCTCGATCGGCTTCCTCGTCCACCACATCGGCTATGCCGATACCCTCGGCATGTTCCTCGAAGGCCGCGGCAGCTTCACCTTCGATGAAGCGGCACGGAGTGTCTCCAACATCGAGGTGACGATCGAAGCCGACAGCGTCTTCACAAATCACGACAAGCGCGACGATCACCTGCGCGGCAGAGATTTCCTCGATGCCGACGACCACGAGGAGATCCGCTTCGTCGGCCGCGAGGCCAAGCCGACGGGCGAGAACACGGGCATCGTGAGCGGCGACCTGACGCTGCTGGGCGTCACCCGGCCGCTCAGCCTCGAGATCACGCTCAACAAGGCAGGCGCCTATCCCTTCGGCGACGGCCCGCCCTACGTGATCGGCATCTCCGCGCGCGGCACGGTCAAGCGCAGCGAATTCGGCATGACCTATGCGGTCGAGAACGGCTGGGTCGGCGATGAGGTCGAGCTGATCATCGAGTTCGAGGCGATCCGACAATAGTACCGGCCATGCCCGCGCCCGCCTCTCCCCTTTACGCAGCGCAGGAAGCCTCTGCCGTGTCGCGGTGGCCCGAAATCGCCGGCCTGCTGCGCTCGCTCGCGATATACCACGGCCAGCCCCACCGGACTTGGGCCCGGCGCCGCTTCTACCGGGACTTCGTCAAGCCCGGCGATCTCTGCTTCGACATCGGCGCCCATGTCGGCAACCACATCCGGGCCTGGCGCGCCTTGGGCGCGCGCACCGTCGCCCTCGAGCCGAACCCGCGCTTCTTCGCTCTGCTCGAGCGCATTTACGGCAAACGTCAAGACGTGACCCTGTTGCAGCAGGCCGTGGGCGCCAGCCCCGGCGCGGCCGAGCTACACTTGAGCGCCCGCACGCCGACGGTCTCGAGCCTCTCGCCCGACTGGATCGCCGCGGTAAAGCGTGCACCTGCCTTTGCCGGCGTGTCTTGGGATACAGCGCTGCCGGTCACGGTCACGACGCTCGACGATCTGATCGCGCGCTTCGGCCCGCCGGACTTCTGCAAGATCGACATAGAAGGCTTCGAGGCCGAGGCCCTGGCCGGCCTGAGCCAGCCGATCCGGCAGCTCTCCTTCGAATACCTGCCGGCCGCCAAGGCGCCCGCGCAGGCCAGCATCGAGCGCCTGTCCACCCTCGGCCCCTACAGCTTCAACGTCTCGCGCGGCGAGACGATGCGCCTGATCTTTCCAGTGTGGATCGGCGCCGAAGACCTGTCGGCGTGGCTGCGCGAGCTCGACCCCAACGCGCCGTCGGGTGATGTCTATGCCCGCCTTAGCGGCTGACGGCGCCCGTGACC
>JAKSDN010000700.1 GCA_022360075.1 Kiloniellales bacterium
CCAGCTCGGTCGCGCTCGGGCTGTGCGGCCGGGGCTCCCGCCGTGACCGCTCGGCGACCGGAAGCGCGCTGGAACGGCCGCGCTGCTGCGCCAGGTCGAAGCCCGGTTGGCGTCCGCCCCGCAGCTCCAGGTAGACCGCGGCCAGTAGCTCGCAGTCGAGCAGGGCGCCGTGAAGGGTGCGCTGGGAAGTGTCGACCTCGAAACGCCGGCAGAGCGCATCGAGGCTGGCTTGGGCACCGGGAAAGCGCTTGCGCGCCAGCTTCACCGTGTCGATCGCCCGCTCGCGTGCAAGCGGCGGCTTGTCCAGACGCTTCAACTCCGCATTGATGAAACCGATGTCGAACTCGGCATTGTGGATGACGAGCTTCGCGTCGCCGATGAATTCGAGAAAGGGCTCGGCGATATCGGCGAAGAGCGGCTTGTCGGCAAGGAACGCGTCGCTCAGGCCGTGGATCGCGAAGGCCTCGGCCGGCATCTCCCGCTCCGGATTGAGGTACTCGCGAAAGTGCCGGCCGGTCGGCACGTGGTTCAGGAGCTCCAGGCAGCCGATTTCAACGATGCGGTGACCGGCCGCCGGGTCGAGACCTGTGGTTTCGGTATCGAGCACGATCTCACGCATGTCGGCGTCTGTCCCTTCTGTGACGGCGAAAGGAGCCGTCGAGTCGGCCATTCAGGAGTCTGACAATCCGTTTCAGGCGGCGCAAGGTCTCACCCTTGCTCAGGCCGGTCGGCAGGACGAAGTCGGCGCGCCGCCGTTTCTCGGCGTCGGGCACCTGTTGCGCCAGGACCGCGGCGAACTTATCCCGGCTCATGCCCGAGCGGCGCAGCACCCGGGTGGCCTGGACGAGCGCCGGCGCGCTCACCACCAGGACCGCGTCGCAGCGCCTTTCGGCGCCGGTCTCGAACAGCAGGGGAATATCCAGGACGACGAGTCTCCGCCGCCGCCTGGCCTGGCGCCGGAGGAACGCCTCGCTGTCGCGGCGGACCAAGGGGTGCAGGATGGCTTCGAGACGCCGCAGCGCCTCGGGCCGGCCGAACACGCGGTCGCCTAGGCGGCGGCGATCGACGGCACCGTCCACCACGACGCCGGGAAAGGCCGCGTCCACCGCGGCCACGGCCCCGCCGCCGCGGCCGATCAGGCGATGGACCGCGGCATCGGCATCGTGCACCGGCACGCCCAGACGCCGCAGCATGCCGGCCACGGTCGACTTGCCCATCCCGATCGATCCGGTAAGACCGAGGACCAGCATCGTCAGGCGCCGGATAGTCCCTCGAGCACGAAACGGCGCAGGGCTTCGTCGACCGTCGGGCGCGGGCCGAACCAAGCCTCGAAGCCGGGCCGGGCCTGATGCAGCAGCATGCCCAGGCCATCGACCGTCGTCAGGCCGCGCGCCTTGGCGGCGGCGAGCAGCGGCGTTTCGAGCGGATTGTAGACGATGTCATTGACCAGACCTTCGGACCGCATGGCACCGAGATCGATGTCGAGCGAAGCGTCTCCGGCCATGCCCAAGCTCGTGGTGTTGACCAGCAGGCCACAGCCCGCGAGCGCTTCATTGCGCCCGCTCCAGTCGGCCGGCTCCACCTTCGGACCGAAGTCCGCGGCCAGCGCTTCGGCACGCGCGCGCGTGCGGTTGGCCAGGCGCACGCGCGGCGTGCCGGCATCGAGCAAGGCCGCCAGGACGGCGCGCGCCGCGCCGCCGGCGCCGAGCACCAGCGCGTCGGCCGCTTCTGGCTGCCAGGAGGGCGCGCCGGCGCGCAGGTTCTCCAGGAAGCCAAAGGCATCGCTGTTGGAGCCGAGCAGACGCCCGTCGTCGATGACGACCGTGTTGACCGCGCCGATGCGTCGCGCCCGCGGCTCGACCTCGTCGCATACGTCAAGCGCGGCTTCCTTGTGCGGCAGCGTGACGTTGACGCCGCGGAAACCGAGGTCGGCCAGGGCATGAAGCGAGGACTCGAAGGCTTCCGGCCGCACGGGCAGGGGCAGATAGGCGCCATCGACGCCATGGCGCTCCAGCCAGAACCCGTGCAGGCGCGGCGATAGCGAGTGGGAGACCGGCCAGCCCATCACGCCGGCGAGCTTCGCGCGACCGCTCAAGGTCATGTCGGCACGGCCCGGTGGTGACGCAGGAAGTCGAGCAGCGGCAATAGCGGCAGTCCGAGGATCGTGAAGTAGTCGCCCTCGACGCGGCTGAATAGTTGCGCACCCAGCCCCTCGAGCTGATAGGCCCCGACCGAGCCCAAGGCGGCTTCGCCCACCGCCTCCAGATAGTCCGCAACGAAGCGTCCGCTCAAGGAGCGCATGGTCAGACGGGCCTGATCGTTGTGATGCCAAAGCCGCTGGCCATCGCGCACGACACAAACTGAGGTCAGCAACCTATGCGCCCGCCCGCTGAGGGCGCGAAGATGGGCCGCCGCGTGATCCAGGTCGGACGGCTTGTCGAACCAGATGCCGCCGCACTCCATCATCTGGTCCGCGCCGATGACGAGCGCGCCGGGGTGTCGCCGCGACACCCGCTGCGCCTTGAGTTCCGAGAGCGTCTCGGCAACCTGTTCCGGCTCGGCCCCCTCGGCCTTGAGCGCGTCCTTGACCTCGCTCTCGTCGACCCGCGCCTCGTCCCACTGCAGCGCCACCCCGGCCTCGGCCAGCAGGCGCCGGCGCGAGGGACTGGCCGATGCGAGCACGAGCGGTGGCGCCGCGGCATCGGCCCGACCGATCGTTCGGACCTGGGGCTGCGGCGCCATCACCCCAAGCCGGACTTGTGCCGCGCCAGGTGCGTCATGATCGAGGCTGCGGTTTCCTCGATCGAGCGGCGGGTCACATCGATCACCGGCCAGCCGGACTTGCTGAACAGCTTGCGCGCGAAGGTCACCTCGCGCCGCACGGAGTCCAGATCGACGTAGTCCGTGACCTCGTCGTCGGCCGAGAGCAGGCGCAGCCGATTGCGCCGCACCTGCACCAAACGCTCCGGGTCCTTGGTCAGGCCGATGATCAGGGGCCGGCTGACGGTCATGAGCTGATCGGGCAGCGGACAATCGGGCACGACCGGCACGTTGGCCGCCTTGATGCCGCGGTTGGCGAGATAGACGCAAGTCGGCGTCTTCGAGGTGCGCGAGACGCCGCAGAGAATCACGTCGGCATCGTCGAGCTCCTGCGTCATCTGACCGTCGTCGTGGATGAGGGCGAAGTTCATCGCCTCGATGCGCTCGAAGTACTCGGCGTCCAGCGCGTGCTGCAGACCCGGCTGA
>JAKSDN010001125.1 GCA_022360075.1 Kiloniellales bacterium
ACATCGACTGGGGCAGCAAGACCCTGTCGCTGCGCATCAACGGCCTCGACACCCATTACATGTACCGCGACGTGGTCGATGTCATCGAGCAGGGCGGCGACCGGCTCGACATGATCATGATCCCGAAGGTCGGCACCGCCGCCGACGTCTACGCGGTCGACATGCTGGTCACGCAGGTCGAGGACGCGGTCGGGCGCAAAAAGCGGATCGGCTTCGAGATGATCATCGAGACCGCGCTCGGCATGGCCAACGTCGACGAGATCGCCGCGGCCAGCAAGCGCAACGAGAGCCTGCACTTCGGCGTCGCCGACTACGCCGCCTCGACCAAGGCGCGCACGACCGTGATCGGCGGGCCGAACGAGCTCTATGGCGTCCTGACCGACAAGCAGGGCGACGCACCGCGCGACTACCATTGGGGCGACATGTGGCACTACGCGATCGCCCGCATGGTGGTGGCCGCCCGCGCCAACGGCCTCAGGCCGATCGACGGGCCTTTCGGCGACTTTTCCGACCCCGACGGCTTCCGCGCCCAGTCCAACCGCGCCGCGGTGCTGGGCTGCGAGGGCAAGTGGGCGATCCACCCCAGCCAGATCGGCCTCGCCAACGAGGTCAACAGCCCCTCCAAGGCCGAGGTCGACAAGGCCAAGAAGATTCTCAAGGCCATGAAGCAGGCCCAGAAGGAAGGCAAGGGGGCAGTCTCGCTGGACGGCCGTCTGATCGACATCGCCTCGATCAAGCAGGCCGAAGTGATGGTCAAGAAGGCCCGCCAGATCGCCAAGGCGGGGTAGCGGCCGGCTTCGGCTTATCCGGAGCCTTCGCCTGACACTTTTCGCGCCACAGCGCGCCTCTTGCGGCTCATCGCATAGCTGAGCGTGCCGAAGCCTTCTGCCACCCGCCAGATGCGGGTGAACCAGGGCATCGGCCGGGACCAGCCGCCTGCCATCGCTGGTAGGCTGGGTCGCGCCTCGTCCGGCGCCAGCGTGACGTCGTGGCAGGCGATGCCCTCGTCTTCGTCCAGCCGGACCAGTGTCGTACCGTCGGCGTCGAAGACCCCGGAGAGCCCGCAGAAGACCGTGTTCTCCTCGGGAAAGACGAACGGCAAGGGCGAGTGCCACGGCCCGGCCTTGTTCGCCATGACTACGGGAACGCCGAGGCTTCGGGCGAGCCATGGCGGGCCTTCTCGGATCAGGTCCAGCATGGTCTCGACGTCGCGCTCGGAGAAGCCGCGCTGCGCGGTCGGGCGCGGTGCCGAATGCGGCATCAGCAGCAGATCGATCCGCGCGTCGTACAGCTCTTGCACCACCTTCGCCAGGAGCTGCTCGTAACAGATGCTGACGCCGATGCGGCCGATCGGCGACTCGATCACGTGCGGGTCCGCGCCGGCCCGGTAGAAATAGGCCTCCGGTCCGGCGGGCCGCGACTTGCGGACCCGCCCGGCGATCTCGCCCTGCGGCGAGGCCAGGACGAAGCTGTTGTAGAGCTGATCGGATGCGGCTTCGAGAAAGCTGATGCCGAGCCAGATGGCGTGGCGCTTGGCGGTGGCGCGCAGCCAGCGGGTTGTCGGACCCTCGAAGGGCTCGGCCGCCCGCCAGATCTCCGGTGTCATGCGGAAGCCCGACGAGAAGAGCTCCGGCAGCAGCACAAGGGCCGCGCCCGCCTGCGCGGCTTCGACGACCAGTGGCTCGGCGTGGGCGAGGTTTCCTTCGACGGCGCCGTCCTCGGAGACGGCCTGTACCGCCGCGACGCGTAGCTGCGGCATGGCGTTTTCCTACGACAGGACTCGCCGAGGAGCTAAGGCGTCAGGCCTCTGAATTCTGTCCGAATCTTGCGTTCACCGGCGTGTCCGGCAAGCGCCCGATCCTCGTCTTTCACTAGGTCCACGAACGCCCGGCGACGTCGAGCCTGTTTGACACGGATGAACGCCGATGGACGTCGGATCGCAGCATGTAGTGCAAGAGCGGTGCCCCGTGAGGCCACTCCCCTGCCCCCAAATCGAGTGTGGCAACTGAACAGCATCGCTCCGGGGCCGGAATCACTCATTGCTATTCGGATCTGGATCTGACGGGCTTGCGCGTCGCTTCTGGAACAGATGTTGAAGTTCGTCGATCAAGATCTCGGCAACTGCTTCATTGCCGCGAGGATTGAAGTGCGCATCGTGGCTCCAGTACAGATCTTGTGACGCCAAGCCCCTTCTCTTGAATTCCGATGCAAGATCGACGTGCGAGATCTCATTCGTCGTGAGAAATCCTCTAAGCTCCTCATACCACGATGCATTGAGAGCCCTTGTTTTCGGCGGGATCAAGGCGACAATAAGATCAACTCCATTATTGATCGCCCATTTCTTGAACTGCAAGATTGCGTCTTTGTTCCTCCGAGTGTTCGGATTATCTTCGTACCAGAATTTTCGACCTTTTTCCTTGGGTAAACTGTAGATCTGCTTCCGGGTTCGGCCGCCGGAATCTTGGCCCGTCTGTCCTTGTACGGCCTTGGCGAGACGATTTTTCAAGCTGACGGCAACGTTCAAGGACAATGAATAGGGCTTAGCGCTTCTATTGAATCTCCATCGCCAACTGGCACTCTTCTCCTCAATTTCCTTCAGGCGCAACTTGAGTTTCTCTCTTAATTCCTCGTCCGCGTGACGGACGATCTCGTTTTCTTCATCGAGAGACGCACTGTTCACAAGCCACCCATCGATAACGGTGGCGTGGGGATACGCGTAGTCATTGGCGGGATCATTCGAGTCGTAAAATACCAGTACGGCCCTTGGTGGATAGCCAATTTCCTCGACAACCCCCAAGAATTTGTCGAACTGGTGCAATTGCCCCGTGTGAGTCACGCCGCATTTCACAACACTCTTCCCGGAGCGTTGCTCGACGATCGTTCCGAATTTCTGTTCGAACGGCGTATATCCCCACGTCTGGCTATCGCCGGCAAAGTAGATATAGTCGCCAACCTTGGGCGGCTCGTCGTCAAAGCACCCGAGAGAATTCGACCATATCGGGTATGCGACACCATCTACCCAATGAGCGCCTTCCCGGTTTCTGCCGATGTCAAAACCTCTTGCCGCGTGCTTCACGAAGTATCCGTTCGGATACCTGTCGTAGCCGCCAATGGATGGAGGTGGATCTCTGCGGTAGTCCGGGAATTGCGACGCATAGTCGTCCGGCAAAAAATGAAACATCGTGGCGTCGAAAACTAGAACCAGGAGCAAAGCGACGATCGGATAGTAAAGGATGGTCTTCATAGTGCTTCGATCGACGGTTTCCGAGCGACAAGCTCGTTGGCAATGCTGGGTGTCGCTGTTTTGAGTACGGCGAGGCCGATGCGGTCTTCGGAGACGATCGCGACTGCGGTCATAGACGTGGCCATTGGGCTGGAACCGCTGACAATGGTGCGATTCTTCCGCCCGCGCCATGGCGGTTCGGGCGCAACACGCCCAGCCGTTTCACGAGCCCGCTCAATCTGCGTCAACTTCCTGATCCAACGCAATGTGACTCGTGACGCGCAGATCGAAATTGTTCCTCTAATCGTACCACGAACGCCGAAACGCCGCCATCTGCACCTTCGTTACGGCCGTTCAATCCACTGCAACGACGGCCCCATGATGCTACGCGAACTCATCTGCTATAGGCGCTGGAAAGCTTCGCTTGCCTTACATCCGCTTCCCATCGACGCAGCTTGAGGTCCAAGGAGATCACCCGTTTGCCCAAAGCAATCGTCTCCCCTTTCGCGGGTAGGAGTTCATGGTTTCCCGCGCTGGCGTAATGAGCTATCATCATCTGCAATCTTTGGGATTGTCTTGAAGAATTGTTTGGCGTTTGTCGGCCAGGAGGGCATGACCTGGTCGCCGCCTTCATAGGCTTCCCGTGTTTCGATAGCCAGTTACATTTCGGTCGGATACGAGCCAGGCGAGGACCTACAGCGAGACAAATCAATCGCCATTCCCTCAAGCAAATTGGCACAGGGGCGTTGATCGAGGGAGCAAGACACAGATGACTAGAGCGGCGGACGTGCTGCGGTCGCCGAATCATTTGGCCAGACTTGCCGAACAAATTGGCGGAAAACTGGGCTCTATCGGCGACAAGCTCAGATGCTATTCAGCCAAAGGATGGCCGGCTTTCATTCGCCATCATTTCGATCTGTTCGAAGCCATTGAAATCGAAACGCTAACGGCCTGCAACCGCCGCTGCACCTATTGTCCGAATTTCCGCTTCGAACGAGGACTGGTTAAGAACAAGAAATATATGGAAGAATCTCTGTTCAAGAAGATCATCGACGAGTTGTCGGATATAGGCTTCAGGGGGCGCGTGTCACCGCATTTCTACGGTGAGCCGCTGATGGATGAGCGCCTGTGCGACCTCTTGGCCTATGTGCATGACAAGATTCCCGCGGCGGAGATAGCCATTTTCACAAACGGCGATTTCTTGACCCCCGAGTACTACAAGCGACTGGTTGATGCGGGCGTTCGGTGCTTTGTCATAACGGAGCACGGCGAACAAATGCCCCGCGCCGCCCGCGCGACCTTCGCCTATCGGAAAGAGCACGGCGGCCAGGGTGTGGAGGTCACTTATCGGAAGTACACCGCGGATACGCCTCTTGATAATCGAGGCGGACTCGTCGAGCATGACCTGTATATTCGCAGAGACAGTTGCTATAACCCAAGTAGAGAAGTGATCGTAGATCACGCCGGAAACGTGGTATTGTGTTGTAATGACTACTTTAGTTCTGTGTCGTTTGGCAATTTGCGAAACCAGAGACTTCTTGATGTTTGGTTCAGTGAGGACATGAAGCGGATTCGCCAAGAAACCAAGGAAGGCGTCTTCAATCTCGACATTTGCAAGACCTGCGTAAACAACGGGTAGTCGAGAGTACGACCGAAGATGATTGTTTTCAGAACAGGGGCTTGGAGAGAGAACCCTCCTCACTTGTCATTGCCGGACTTGATCCGGCAATGCAGTCATCGTTCGATCCAGGCGCCACTCTGGATCACCGGGTCAAGCCCGGTGATGACGAATGAAGTATGACAACCCTCTGATCCCACGGATTTCGTTTCGAGTCAGACTCTGAACTCGGACGTGAGGGACGACGACCGAGCCGAAATGAGGCTCGCCTTCGATGCCGGCCGAATTCAAGCGTTCCCGGACTGGCATCGCGAATCCGGTGCGGCTTCGCGATGCTTGCCCGGTGCTTGCCCGGTGCTTGACGGTACGGCGCAGGCCCTCAGCGAGCGGCGCGTCTACCGCCTATTCATAGGCCGCCTCGAAGAAAGCGGCCTCCAGCTCGACGATGCGCCGGAACAGGCCGGCGAGCGACTCCTGGCGCTCGAGCGGTAAGGCGCCGGCCTCGCGGTCGAGCTCGCCGCGCAGCCAGACGACGAAGGCCTCGAATTCCGGCAGGCTGTGCAGCTCGATCCATTCGCGCAGATAGAAGCGCTGCGGGCTCTGCGCCGAGGCCCGCTTGGCCCATTCCAGATAGATCCATTCCGCCGGCAGGAAGACGCTGAGGATCTCCAGGTAGCCGCCGCTCTGGGCCGCGCCCAGCATGAGTTCCTGGAAAGCCTCGGTCGCCTCGTTGGGCGGCGTCGCCCCGAGGTCGTCCTCGGTCACGCCGAGGGCCTCGAAGGAGCGCAGGAAATAGGTGTTCTCCTCGCCGGTCACGGCGGCGAGGAAGGCGCTCAGCTTGACACGCGAGGTGAGCGAGGGTGCCGACGCGATGGCGTAGCCGACGATCCGGACCAGCACGTCGAGAAATATGTAGTCTTGGATCAGGTAACGGCGATAGACGGCGTCCGGCAACGAGTCGTCGGCCAGCTCGCGGGTGAAGCGATGGCCGGCGGCCTGGCTCCAATAGGGCTCCGCCCTCTCGCGCAGCCAATCGGTGAAGGCGAGGCCCGGATCCTCGGCCTGGGCCTCGGTGAAGGCGCGCTGCGCCGGTTCTCTGGTCATGGCTTCGCCTCCCATCACGGCAGCTCTACGGCATAGCTCTCGACCGGCGGGCTCGAGTCTATCACCTTGCGCGCTTGCAGGAACTCGGCGAAGCGCGCGTAGCGCCCCCGGTCCAAGGCCGCGGGCCGCAGCGCGAAGCGCGGCAGAGTATCGCGCCAGGCGAGGCGGTTGAGCGCGTCGTCCAGCGCCGGGCGATGGGCGATGAAGCTCTGCCAGGCTTCCTCGGGATGGTTGATCGTGTACTGCACGCCGCGCTCGATCGCGCGCAGCAGGGCGGGCAGGCGCGGGTCGTCGAGGCGCTTGGCGTTGGCCACCACGATCAGCTCGTCATAGGCCGGCACGCCCTCCTCCTCGACGAAGAAGGCGCGGCCCTTGCGGCCCTCGATGGTGAGCTGGTTGAGCTCGAAGTTGCGGTAGGCCCCGATCACGGCATCGACCTGGCCCGAGAGCAGCGAAGGGCTGAGCGAGAAGTTGACGTTCACGAGCGTCACGTCATCGAGCCCGAGCCCGGCCTTCTCCAGCATGGCGCCGAGCACGGCGTCCTCGAAGCCGCCGACCGAGAAGCCGACCTTGCGGCCCTTGAGGTCGGCGATCGAGCGGACCGGGCTTTCGTCCAGCACCAGCAAGGTGCTGAGCGGCGTTGCCACGAGCGTACCAATGCGCGCGAGCGGCAGGCCGGCGGCGGCCTGGATGTGGAGCTGCGGCTGGTAGGAGATCGCCACGGGCGCCTTGCCGGCGGCGACCAGCTTCGGCGGGTCGTTCGGGTCGGCCGGCTCGATCAGCTCGACCTCCAGGCCTTCCTCGGCGAAGAAGCCGCGCTCCAGGGCGACGACGATCGGCCCGTGGTCGGGGTTGAGGAACCAGTCGAGCAGGATGGTGAGCTTCTCGGCGCGCAGTGGCGCCGCTCCGGCCAGCAGCGCGGCGGCGAGAGCGAGGACGGCGAGCGACGACCGTGCTGGTCGGATGAGGATCGAGGACAGAAGCGTTGGCATAAGCGGACCTCCCTTGCCAAACGGTGGACAGGAGATCCGGGAGGCTGGGGGGACGGGCGGCCGCTTGGGCCAAAGACAGGTTCCGTTCCCTGCGCCGGCATTACCCGGATCAGGTTCGAAGGGTCACCGTCTTCACCCGAGGGCAGGACGATATCTCAGCCCGAACTCTGGGCCCCCCTAGGAACGCCGCGATCATGGGAAGCGCGCGCGGTCCTGTCAACCACTGACGGGTTTGGGCTTTCCCCGCCTCTAATCCGTCGCCACTGCCGATGGCTTGTGCTAGAGAGGCGGCCACCGACGCGGGACGACAATGGCCAACTTCCTCGATTTCGAAAAGCCGATCGCCGAGCTCGAAGGCAAGATCGAGGAGCTGCGGCACCTCTCCGACAACGGCGACATCAACATCGCCGAGGAGGTTGCCCGGCTCCAAGGCAAGGCCGAGCGGCTTCTGCGCCAGACCTACGCGAAGCTGACGCCTTGGCAGAAGACCCAGGTCGCGCGCCATCCTGACCGCCCGCACTTCCGCGACTACGTCGAGGTCCTGGTCGAGGACTTCACGCCCCTGGCAGGCGACCGGCTCTACGGCGAGGACCAGGCGATCGTCGGCGGCATCGGCCGTTTTCGCGGGCTTTCGGTGGTCCTGATCGGCCACGAGAAGGGCGCCGATACCCAGAGCCGGGTGCGCCACAACTTCGGCATGGCGCGGCCGGAGGGCTATCGCAAGGCTCAGCGCCTGATGAACCTGGCCGACCGTTTCCGTCTGCCAGTGATCACGCTGGTCGATACGCCCGGCGCCTATCCCGGCATCGGCGCCGAAGAGCGCGGCCAGGCCGAGGCGATCGCGAGCTGCATCGAGACCTGCCTGTCGATCCGGGTACCCTTCGTCTCGGCGGTGATCGGTGAGGGCGGCTCCGGCGGCGCCATCGCGCTCGCCGCCGCCAATAGCGTGCTGATGCTCGAGCACGCGGTCTATTCGGTGATCTCGCCGGAGGGCTGTGCCTCGATCCTCTGGCGCAGCGGCGATCAAGCCCAGGTGGCGGCCGAGGCTTTGAAGCTCACCGCCCAGGACCTGCACAAGCTCGGCGTCGTCGACACGGTGGTCGAAGAGCCTCTCGGCGGTGCCCAGCGCGGCCGTCAGGTCACGGTCGAAGCGGTCGGCAACAGCCTCGAGCAGGCCCTACAGTCGATGAACGGCCAGCAGGGCACGATCCTGAAGGAGCGCCGCCGCGAGAAATTCCTCGCCATGGGCCAGAAGGGGCTGAGCTGAGGCAGGCGGAGATCGCTTCGCGGCGCCGTTGCTAGCGCTTCGCTGGCCTTGCACTTTTGGAAGTGGTCCGCTTCGCGGACGCCCCTCACCCTAACTCTCCGCGAAAACGGGGCAACTCCTCCCATGGGACATTGGTTTCGTTGCCTTCTGATGGTGGCTGTGACGATGGGACTTCAGAGCGAGGCTCCGCGCGCCGAAAACGAAACCCAGCGCATGACGCTTGTGCTCGCGGCGCCGCGGGCGGACGACGACTACTACGCCCCGGTCTACGACGGGATACTCGCCTTCCAACTGGACTACGCCCGCGCCATCGCCGCGCACGACGATGCGGTGATCCTGGTCGACGACGCGGCCTACGATTTCTTTGCCCGGCATCTGCCCGACGAGATGCTGCTGCCTTGGCCCATGGCGGACATCTGGGCACGCGACTACAGCCCGGTCTTCGCCACGGCGCCCTTGGCCTTCCGC
>JAKSDN010000827.1 GCA_022360075.1 Kiloniellales bacterium
GCGATCTCGGCGATGCACTGGTTCTGCTCGGCGATCAGGAGCAGGCGAACAAGCGACTGCAACAAGCCACCGCCGCCTATCGCGCGGCACTCGAGGTCTGGCGTCCGGAGGCCACGCCGCTGCGCTGGGCCGGCGCCCAGGCCGGCCTCGCCAGCGCCCTGACAAGCCTCGGCGCCCGCAGCGGCGAGACCGGCCAGTTCGACCACGCGATCGCGGCCTACCGCGCGACGCTGCCGGTGCTGAAGGAGCTGGGCGCGCAGCGCCGCTGGGCGCAGAGCCAGAACCGCATCGGCGCCATCCTGTTGCGCCAGGGTATCCGCGAGACCGGCCAGGTTCGCCTGGAGCAGGCCGCCGAAGCCTTCCGCGCCGCCCTCGCCCACCAGCCCCGCGAGCGCGCACCGCTCGATTGGGCCATGACCCAGACCAACCTGGGCACGGCGCTCGCCAACCTCGGCGAGCGCGACGGCGGCACCGCACGCCTGAAGGAGGCCCAGACGGCCCTGACCGCCGCCATGCAGAGCTTCCGCGACCTCGGCTACGACGAGCATGCCCGGCGCGTGCGCTGGAACCTGCGCCGGGTCGAGGCGGTGTTGCGGGAGCGGGAGTGAGGGGTGCCGATCTCGCGACTTCGGCACGCGACTGGACAGTAATTGGACGCAGCAATCGCACCGCTGCCCGGCGCGGTGGGGGCCAGGTTCTTGCCGACAGCTATCCAGTCGCCAGGAAGTCAACGCGCAGCGCATTCTATTCGGTCAAACAGGATTAGGAGCGATGTCGGCCCTCCCACAATCAACCGACATTGAAAAGAGGTGGCCAAGTAGCCCGTTCATGACCCAAATCCGCCATGTGCTTGCCGTCTCACTTTTCGTCATCCCTGGTAGGATCTATTGTTAGATCTGAGCGACCTCTAGATTCGAACTGCGTTCTTCCGTCCGTCCACAGGACGTAAGGAATGCTTTCTCGGTGAGTAGCCAAGTAAAACGAGCACGCTTTGATTCCGAGATAACTCACAGCACCAACAGCGACATCCTTGAGCGCACCGCCACTCGCTTCAAAGATTGTCTCCCCGGTAGCCAGATCAAGAACAAGGCCCCCCGCAAGACCCGCTACCGCAGTATTCGTTATAAGCCTCCATTGATCTTTTGTACTTTGAGGAATAAACACAGAGAAAAAATCTTCGTCAGCGCGTTCGGACTCGGACGCATTGCAGATTGTTAAACCATAACGCCTTGTGGCCGATGCCAAATTCTTTGCCGTATCTGTTCCCGGCGCCGTCATAAACTCATTTTTTTGATCGAAAAATTCTTTACGGGCTCCACTTCTATCTTGCAAAATGTTCATAAGACCCTTCTCCGGAATCTGAAGAATTGCCTCCTTACGAGGTAGAACCACTGTGTCTCGGAATAGCAGTCCAGGGGATTTATCCCGTGGCACTTTCTGTTCTCCATGGATTGCTCTGTCCACAAGAACTCTGCTATGTTCGTTATAGGCGTACCGTTCTGCTGAAAGGCCGTAAGTGCGAGCGAAATTCATTGAATAACAATCACTAAACATATCGAACCAAATCTTTGCAGCCGACAGATAACGTTTTGCTCCGCTCTCTATTGAGTTAATCGCATCTGACACAGTGTTTGCTTCATCTACTTGCTTCTGTCCAAAACAATTGCGTAGTGACGAATTCACTAAATCCATGTACCTTACACCACGGTCTGGATCTTTATGACCTTCTGAAACAGATTGTCGAACGGCAGAAATAAAAGGCAAAGAATTGGAAGCATCCAAAAAGGATCGGGCGAAACATTGATCGCTCGCGTCACGTAAATGCTTCTCGTGTTTCGTAGGAAATGGATCAAGAAACGCACCTTCTATTATCTTCAGGAGCGCAAAGCCCATTCTCTTTGGCCATTCAAAAGTGCCAATATCAATTTCGTCTAGTGCGCCGGCAACCTTTTTTGCTTCTGGAGTTGAAAAAGGGCCTACAATCAAATGCTTTTCCCCTTCTTCTCCAGAAAGCAATGCTCTAAGCGCGGAGGGTGAATGGGGCATTTCGCCTCTATAGGATCGTCCGAGGATCTTCGCCTGCTTTTCTCGTAGCATTCTTTCGTACCAAGACTTCTCACCGCGCGGCGCGTCGAAAATATGATCATGCATTGTGCTTGAGAATAGGAATCCATCGATCGTGTAGATGGGGGCTTCATTGAATAATATATTCCTTCGAATATTATATTCTGACCACCGGCGAAACTTACTAGCTTCCGCAATTCGATCGTTTGCAGGAATAAAATTTTCGCTGGTGCCGGAGAATAGCAAACCATTGCGAGCGGAGGTATCAAATTTCAACTTCCTAAAAGGCATCGTCATACTCCAGGTTTCTACTATGGTCAAACTCTGCACAAGATGTATTGTTAGGAGTATTTACTTAAGATTCTTAACTCAAAGACAATCATGTTTAGGGCCGCTAAGCAGAAGATTTTACCTTCTTAAACTACTAGTGATCAATTTGAAACCCATTTATAGTCTGTGAAAAACGGGGTCGTGCGTAGTCTCCTCTTGGCTAATTACTCCCCGTAACCGCCGCGGCTGCCGCACGGTGGATTTACCCTTGGGTCCGGACCTTAGCGGCAAGCTCTCGGCCGCTACGGCCCTACAGCTCGGCATAGACGACCACGTCAAACCCCTCGTCCTCCGTCGGCGGCGCGAAGTAGCGGGTGAAGAGATCGAAATCGGCTTCGCTGGCCGCGAAGACGTGCGTGCCGTCTTGGTTTCTCTGCCTCAGGCGCGCCTTGCAGACCGCATCCGGGACATCGAGGTGGTGCAGCTTGTGGGCCGCGCCGGCGCGCTCGAAGAGGCCGCGCATCCATCGTCGCCGCTCGGGCGTGTTGGCCGGGAAGTCCAGGACCACGGAAAGACCGGCGCGTAGCAGGGCTTCGACGTGGGGGCCCATCGCCTCGCGCAGGCGGCCGGAGCAGCGCACGTAGTCCTCCAGCGCAGCGATCTCGCCGGGATAGAGGCGCGACAGCCAGTCGTCCTCGCTGATCAGGACGGTCGTGGGTGCCGATGCCAAGCAGCACGCGAGCGTCGACTTGCCGGCGGCGATCTTGCCGCAGATGAGATGCAGCGTCGCTGTTCGATTCGACATGGATGCTCCAAAGCGCCACCGCCACGGCCCAACCGTTCGGTGCCGGCCGATTGTAGATTGCTCTCCCGCCGCCCATCTATCGCCTAGGTTCGCCCTTTCGCTCTGGACTCGGGGGAAACGAAGCTCATGCGAATAGCGCTCATCGCCACGCTTTGCCTTTTCGCGGCATTCACCATCGCGTCGGCGGCCAAAGCCGCGGGCCTCCAGCCCATCGCGGTGCCCGGCGAAGACGGCGCGACGACCCTGGAAGGCGCGGCCTGGTATCCCTGCGCGGCACCGCCTGACGTGGTGAAGCTCCGCCGTATCGAGGTACCCGGGGTCAAGGACTGCCCGATCGAAGGCGAGGGTTTGCCGCTCGTCGTGATCTCGCACGGGGCCCGCGGCTGGTTCGGCGGGCACCATGACACGGCGGCAGCGCTCGCCGACGCGGGCTACGTCGTGGCCGCCATCACCCATCCCGATGGGCCCGGCCGTCGCTGGCAAACCGCTCGACCGGCGGCCATCAAGCGCCTGATCGACTACATGCTGAGTGCATGGCCGCAACGAGAGCGGCTGGACGGCGATCGCATCGGCTTCTTCGGCTTTTCCCGGGGCGGCTATACGGGTCTGGTCCTGATCGGCGGCAAACCGGACTTCCGTCGCATCGCGCAACACTGCCGGAAAGTCCCTAACGAGCCGCTCTGCCGGTTTTCAAAGGGGCCTGAGTCCACAAGCGGCTCGGCAAGCGGTGCGCGGAAGCGGATCTTCACCCAGGATCCACGCATCACGGCCGCTGTGATCGCCGCGCCGCTGGGCCTCGTATTCTCGCCCGAGGGTCTTCAGGATGTGCAGGTTCCGGTACAGCTTTGGCGCCCGGAGCACGACGCCTTGGCGACCCATCCCTATAACGCAGAAGCCGTCTATCAGGGCCTGCCGGTCAAACCCGAGTACCATGTCGTGGCCGGCGCCGGACACTTCGCGATCCTGGCACCCTGCACGCCGCCGCAAGCGCAGGCCGTCCCGATGATCTGCGAGGATGCGCCGGGCTTCGACCGGGTCGCTTTCCACCGGGATTTCAACGCCGGTACTTTGGCGTTTTTCGAGAAGCATCTAAGTAGGCCTTAGAGCCTGACTGAAAGTGATTCTATTTTTGGAACAAGAGCTTAGAGAGAAAACCCGTAAGAGGGGCAAAAGTCCGGGCGAGATTAGATCGGCGTTCTGCGACAGGAATGGGAAGAGGCTTGGAGCGCTGGACAAACAGCCTGCGTGCTTCGAGACGCGCTCTGTCGAGCGCTCCTCAGAGCTTGTGAAAAAATTGACGTGTGGCTGGAATGCAATCCTGCGTCCTTCGAGACGCCCGCTTTCGCCGGCTCCTCAGGATGAGGACATTTCTGTATGCCACCGAAAGACTTACCTCATCCTGAGGAGCGCCCTCTAGGGCGCGTCTCGAAGGACGCAGGATGATCATGCAGCACCGTCCGAAAGCTCGAGCCAATAAATTCACAAGCTCTCAGCATGAGGAACAATCTTAATGCCATCAAAGGCCTATCCTCATGCTGAGGAGCCCCAAAGGGGCGTCTCGAAGCACGCACGTCAGCGCTGCAGCCAAGATCGGA
>JAKSDN010000468.1 GCA_022360075.1 Kiloniellales bacterium
AAATTCCGCCTCTCAAACCCGTCTTGTCTTTAATCGATGATTGCATCCCGCGCGAAGCAAGACACGAGAAGCGAGCAGAATTGCGATGTCACCGATGTCCGGCAGCGACGCAAAGCCTGATCCGATCCGGCCCGATCCGATCTGGCCCGATCCGATACGGGAAGAGGCGCTCGACTGGCTGCTGAAGGCCGAAGCCGCACCGGACGACGAGGCCCTGCAGGCCGAGCTCGCGGCCTGGCGCGGACGGAGCGAGGCCCATGAAAAGGCCTATCGCAGCGTCACGCGAATGTGGCGCTTGGCGGGCGACCTGCCGGCCGACTATGCGGAACGGGCAGGGGCCCGGACGCCGCCTCGCCGGTCATCGGGCCCGGCGGCCGGTCGGGATTCGACGAAACCGCGGCGCCGCTCCGCCTTACGTCTCCCGATCACGGTCGGCGGCTTGGCCGCTGCGCTCGCCGCCTCTCTCCTCATCGTCTTGGCGCCGACGCTCCGCCTCCATTGGCAGGCGGATCACGTCAGCGGCATCGGCGAAATTCTCGCGCTCACGCTCGATGACGGCAGCAGGCTCTATCTCGATGCCGAAAGCGCGGTTGCCGTCGACTTCGATCCGGCCCGACGGTCGCTAGAGCTTCTCGCCGGCCGAGCGTTCTTCGACGTTGCGCATGATGCCGGCCGCCCCTTCGTGGTCGCCGCAGACGGGCTCAGCGTGACCGTCACGGGAACCGGCTTTGCCGTCAGCGCGGGCCAGGAGAGCCTCTCCGTCGCCGTGCAGTCCGGCGCCGTCGAGGTCCGGTCGGACCAATCCGACACGGCCGTGGCTCGGCTGCGAGCGGGCGACCGCCTGACGATGGCGCGAGAGACCGGGACCGTAACGCGCTCCCGGGTTCGGGCGTCGGACGTGGCCGCCTGGCGCGAGGGGCAGCTCGTCGTCGACGGCGCGCCGCTCGCCGAAGTAGTCGAGGCGATCGACCGCCACCATCGAGGCGTCATCTGGCTCAGGGACGCCACGCTCGCCCAGCGTCCCGTCACCGGCGTCTTCAGCCTGGCCGATCCGGCCGCGGCGCTCGAGGCGGCCGCCAGCGCCCATGGCGCGCGCGTGATGGCCTTGTCTCCATACATCCTTGTCGTCGAGTCGCGCTGATTCTCTGACGATGAACTACTCGGCGGCGGCCGACTGAAGAAATTCGATCCGCGCTCTTAAAATTGCGCGTTCCCGTCCGTCTCTTAATCGGACCAAATCGCGAATGCATCTCATTCGCACAATAGGAAAACCGGGAAGGAGACATGGAATTGGGTGCAAGGGGGGCCAACCGGAAATCGGTCCAAACCCGCCGGGCGGTGGCTTGCGGCGCAGCGGCCAGGCGGCTGACGATGTTACTGACGACGACGGCGCTGGCAGGCCTCTATGCCCTCGATCCGGCGACAGCGGCGGCGATCGATCGCAGCCCAACGTTCCAGCTCGCCCAAGCGGAAACCTCATCGGCGGGTGTAGCCGAGCGTCGCTTCGACATCCCGGCGCAACCCCTCTCTTCCGCCCTGACCCTGTTCGGCCGTCAGTCCGGCCTTCAAGTCGCGGTCGATAGCAGCCTGGTCTCCGGCCTGCGCACGAACGGCCTACAAGGCAGCTACACGCCCGAGCAGGCACTGGGTCAACTCCTCGCCGGCACCGGCCTCAAGCATCGCTACACCAGCGCGAACGCGATCACGCTGGTGCGCGATTCCGCGCATCCAGACGACAGGCCGATGCGGCTTCGGCCCGTTACGGTCACGGCGGCCCGGGAAGGCGGCGCCATAGATACCTTGTCACGCAACGTTACGGTGATAACGCGCGAAGACATACAGAAGCAGCAGGCGACAGCGAAAAACGTCGCGGAGATCCTTGGCAAGGTCGTGCCCGGCATGGCCCCCTCCAGTCAAACGCTGACGAACTTCGGCCAGACCTTGCGCGGCCGCGATGTCCTGGTGTTGGTCGACGGCGTACCCCTCAGAACGAGCCGAAACGTCTCCCGCGACCTCTTCAACATCCTACCGTCCAGCGTCGAGAGTATCGAGGTCATCCACGGCGGCAGCGCGGCCTATGGCGGCGGGGCCGCGGGTGGTGTGATCCATATCAACACCTTGCGGGGCGAGGTCGGCCCCCCGGCTTTCGAGACCACCTTGTCCGGCGCCAGCGCGTTGAGCCACGTCGATACGGATGCTCTATCCGGGCGACTGCAACAGAAAGTCAGCGGCCAGGAAGGTGCCGTCGACTACCTCCTGTCATTCACCGGGGAACAGACTCAAGGCTTCTTCGACGCCGAGGGAGACCGGATCCCGCCGGAGCCCAGCCAGGGCGACCTCTCCGACACCGGCACGTTGGACCTGCTCGGCAAGCTGGGCTACGCGTTCGGCGATCAGCGCCTCCAGTTGACGGTCAGCTATCTGAACGCCGCGCAGGACACCGATTTCACCTCCGACCCGGCCGTCGACGCCTTCCCGGCCCGCTCGGTCAAGGCCCGTGCCATCGAGGGATTGGAGCTCGACGAGCAGACCAGCCGCGAGAACCTGATTCTCAATCTCGGCTACAGCGTTCAGGACCTGCTCGGCAGCACGGTCGATGCCCAAGCCTACTACCGCGACTATCACACCCGCTTCTCCCCTTTCGACGGCCGGCCTTTCAGCAGCACCAGAGCGATTTCGCAGACCTTCTTGGACGCCGAGATCCTGGGCGGCCGCCTCACGGTCGACAGCCCCCTGCCGAAGCCCGTACCGCTCGACGCCAAGCTCCTCTGGGGCGCCGACGTCAACCGCGAAGTATCCGCCCAGCCCACGACGATCTTCGATCCCGCCGCCTTCGATGCGTCCGGCGGCAAGCGATTCGTCGTCATCGACGATGAACGCACTTTCGTGCCGGAGATCACGACCGAGTCCTACGGCCTCTTCGGTCAGCTCGAGGTCTATCCGGCGGACTGGCTGATCTTTCGCGGCGGTGTCCGTCATGAATGGGTCGACGTCACCTTTCCCGACTTCACGACGCTTGGCCAAGGCAATCAGATCGACGGCGGGGAAATTAACTACTCGGAAACGACCTTCAACGTCGGCACCGTGCTGACACCGATCGAGGGTCTCGACGTCTACGCAAACTTCTCGCAGGCCTTCGAGCTGCCCGATATCGGTCTCCAACTGCGCTTGGCCCCGACTGGCTTCAGCGTCAACGATTCCAATCTGAACCCCCGGATCACCGACAACTACGAGGTCGGCGTTCGCGGCTCTTGGCGGGGTTTCAGCGGCAACATCGCAGGCTTCTACAGTGAATCCGATCAGGGACGCGTTCTCATCGAGAACTTCTCTCTGGTGCAGGACCGTACGCCGGAGCACATCTACGGCATCGAGGCCGATGCCCGCTATGACTTCAGCCAGAACCTCGGCGTCGGGGGCACTTTCACCTGGCTCAAAGGCGAGCGCGAGGATCCCGTCACCGGCAAGGATATCGCTCTGAACGGCTTTCGGATTCCGCCAGTCAAGCTCACCGGCTTCGTGGAATACAGCCCCTACCCCTGGTGGGACTTGCGGTTGCAGGCCCTCTACTCGGGCAGTCGCGACGACGCATCGGACGATGGCGTCGGCTTCGGCGGCCGAAAGGTCGAAGACTATACGGTCGTCGATCTCTACAGCCGCTTCGATGTCGGCCCCGGCAGTCTGAACGTCGGCATCGAGAACCTTCTGAACAACCAGTATCACAACGTCTTCGGCCAACTGCTCCGCAACGGGCGAAACGTCAGCCACGTCGCCGCGCCAGGCGCGACCGCGCGTCTCGCCTACACGGTCAAATGGTGACGGGCGACGCAGCGAGATAAACGCAAGCATTCCTCTGAGCCGTCCCTTGGCATCGTGTGCTGTTGGTCGGCGCTGAACGCTGCCGCTGTCGGCTGTGGCTCGGATTGATGTGACCCGCGTTGTCGAGGGTGGATGAGACATGGGCGCGCCCTTCCGCCAGTCCATGGGGTGGCTTCACGCCTGCGATGGCCTGGTCGTCGAAGCCTTGCTGTACCCGATTGTATGGATGGGCACCTTCAGCGTGTTCGACCGCTGGAGGATTCCGACAGCGCGGCATGCCGGGGGCCGCCCCTTCGCGACAAAAATGGGCCGCGCCTTACTGATTCTCGTTCCTCGCTCGTCTTACTTCAAACCGATCGCAAATGCGTCGCATTCGCGGGTCGTTTCCAGGACGGACGAAAGGACGGGACAATGGGGGTCACCAGGGGGGTCAATCGGGGCGCACGGTCGCTGGGCCGTGCGGTGTTTCCACGGGGATGGCTGGTCCTCACCACACACGCAGCGGCGTTTCTGATGGCGGTGTGCCTGGTCGAAGCGCCGGCGCTGGCGCAACAGGTGGTCCCGCCGGCCACTGAAGATCGGATGGACTTCGACATCCCGAGCCAGGACCTCAACAGCGCCCTCCTGTCTTTCGCGGATACCGCGGGCATCCAGCTCTTCTATGACGCGGCGCGCGTGCAAGACCTGCGCAGCACCGCCGTCCGCGGCGACCTCACGCCGCGCGACGCGCTCACTCGCCTGCTCGCCGGCACCGGGATCACCTTCACGTTCAGCGATGCCGACACGGTAGTGCTGAAGCGGAACGCGGTGCAGGACAGCGGTCCGATGCGGCTGGGGCCGGTCATGGTTCAAGGCGAGCTGCAACGTCGCAGCCTTCAGGATACGCCAACCAGCGTCGCGGTGATCCGCGGTGAAGACCTGGAGCGCCGTGGTGACGTCGATATTCATGATGCGGTCGAGCGGACGCCGAACGTGACGTCCGCGTTCGGCGAGGACGGCTTCTCGATTCGCGGCATCGACCAGCGGGGCGCGGCGCCCGGCGGCTCCGGCCTCGTCGTCAACACGACCGTCGACGGCGCAACGCTCGTCACCAATCAGTCCACCTTCTTCGGCCCCTACAGCACCTGGGATCTGGACCAAGTCGAGGTGCTCCGCGGGCCGCAGTCGACTCAGCAGGGACGTAACGCCCTGGCCGGCGCGATCGTCATCCGCTCGAAGGACCCGACCTATGCGTACGAGGCCAAAGCACGCGGCGACCTGGCGCAGCACGACACCCGCGGCGGTGCGCTGACCCTGAATGCGCCGCTGATCGAAGACACGCTCGCCGTACGGCTTTCCGTTGACCATCTTCGCACAGACGGCGTCGTCGAGAATCCCACGCTCGATGACGATGAATACGACGCGCGCGAGCAGACGACCTTGCGCGGCAAGGTGCGTGTCGATCCGACTCAGGACCTGTCGGCGATCCTCTCCTTCACCTACGCCAGCAACTTCGGTGGCGATGACTCCATCGACCAAGACCGTTTTCCCGAGGATCGCGTCAATCTCTCGGATGTCGAAGACGCCAAAGAGGGCGCGA
>JAKSDN010000915.1 GCA_022360075.1 Kiloniellales bacterium
GATCTGGCCGCGTTCCACGAGCTCGTCTCCCACGACGCCGGCAACATCATTCCGGAACAGGTCTGGAAGAAGCACTCGCGAATCACGGCCTGGTTCGAGAGGATGTCCGCCAGGCCGGCCAGCAAGGCCGTGAGCGAGTGGCAGTATGACACCGTGGCCAAAGTGCTTGCCGGTGAGATGAAGGTTGAGTTCAGTCGCCGGACGGCCGTGTTGAAGGGCACGGAGGCCTATGGCGGCCACAACCACGGCATTCCTCACCTGGACGAGAAGGACGACTACATCGCGCGGGTCGAGGCCTAGTCGGTGTCGGCGCGATAGATTTCGCCGGCAAGGCGCGATCCGCCGTCCAAAGCTGATGACAGGGGCGCTTCGCTGCGTCTGGGTGAGGACTTCCCATGGGCTTGGCATCGAGAGCGCAGAGCGGGGCGGCTCGGATCGGAGAGCTCACCTATCTGTCGGCGTCCGTCGAGAGCTCGCTCTACCGCAACGGCAAGGTCTTCACGCGCCGGGACGGCAGCGGCAACGACAGCCGCTGGGAGGGCGCCGATCTGGAAAAGCGGCCGCTGCCGGTTCAAGACGCGCGGGGCTTAGGGCGCGCGCAGCGCCCAACGCTTGACGCCAATGGCTTCGAGCTGCTCGCGCGTCCCTTGCCGGATCGGGATCTCGTTTTTCTCGACCACGAGCAGGTCGTGCGCGACTACTACAGGCACTGCGTCGATGTCGTTCGCGAGGCGAGCGGCGCGCGTCTTGTCGCGGCCTTCGACCACAACATTCGGTCCGTCTCCGGCAATGAGAGCAAGCGCCGGATCGAGGGCGGGCAGCAGGTGCAGCCGCCTCTGCACATGGTGCACGGCGACTACACGCTGACCAGTGCACCGCAACGGCTGCGCGACCTGACGAAGCCACCGGCCGAAAACGACACCTATCGCAGCCTGCTCTCCAATGGCGAGTCGCTCCTCGACGAGGCGGATGTGGCGCGTGTGCTCGGCTCCGGCCGCTTCGCGATCATCAACCTCTGGCGCAACATCGCCGCGGAGCCGGTCGCCACCCATCCGCTCGCGCTTTGCGACGCGGCCAGCGTGCGGCCCCGCGATCTGGTGGTTTTCGAGATCCACTACAGCGATCGGGTCGGCGAGAACTACTATGCGAAGCACTCGGGCGACCATCGCTGGTACTTCTATTCTGCGCTGACCCGCGACGAAGCGCTATTGATCAAGCAGTGGGACTCGGCCGGGGCGCTGGCGCGCTCGAAAGGCGCGAAGGCCGACGCGACGAGCCCGGACGGCCCCTGCACCTTCAGTTTCCACAGCGCCTTCGAGGACCCGACGCGGCCGCCGGACGCCCCCGACCGCTGGAGCATCGAAGTGCGCTGTGTCGCGCTCTACGCTTAGGGCGTCTTCGCAGGCGCTGCGGTTGCTCTATGTCCTTGCCGTGGCGTCGTACTTTGATTTGTCGGCAGCGATCGATGGTGACCTCCGAGGGAATCGGTGACACGAGGTCGTCCATCACGCTGCTGAGCCGGGCCTCCTGACGTCACGCCCCATCGTTGAGGTGGCAGGCGGACAGCCGGCCCGGCGCGATCTCCCTTAGCCGAGGTCGTTCGCGGCGGCAGCGCTCGCTGGCATGGGGACAGCGAGGATGGAAATGACAGCCGCTCGGCGGCGCCAGCGGCGAGGGGATTTCGCCCTCGATCGGCACGAAATCGCGCCGACGCAAATCGAGGCGCGGCACCTCCTGCAGCAATGCCTGGGTATAGGGATGGTTGGGGGCGGCGAACAGCGCCTCGGTCGATGCCGACTCGACGATCCGGCCGAGGTACATGACGACCAAGCGGTCGCTCAGGTGCTCGACCACGGCGAGGTCGTGGCTGATGAAGAGGTAGGTCAGTCCGAAGCTGTCCTTGAGCTCCATCAGCAGATTGATCACCTGCGCCTGGATCGAGACGTCGAGCGCCGCCACCGCCTCATCGCAGACCAGGAAGTCGGGCTTCAGCGCCAGCGCCCTGGCGATGCAGATGCGCTGACGCTGACCACCCGAGAACTGGTGCGGGTAGCGGTCGCGGTAGCTGGGATCGAGGCCGACGCGGCGCATCAGATCGTCGACGTAGTCGCCGAGCTCGGCCGCAGCAACGATACCGTGGACGCGCGCTGCCTCGCCGATGATGCGCTTGACCTTGTGGCGCGGGTTGAGCGAGGCGAAGGGATCCTGAAACACCATCTGCACTTTGAGGCGCCAGTCGCGCGCTTCGTCACCGGCAAGATCGCCAACGTCTGCGCCCCGGAACCGCAGGCCGCCTTCGCTCGCCTCGTCGATCCCGGCGATGATCCGGCCCAGGGTCGATTTGCCGCATCCCGACTCGCCGGCCAGCCCAACGACCTCGCCCTCGGCGATCGTGAGGTCGATGCCGTCGACGGCGTGGACGACGCGCTCGCGGTAGCCGCCGCCGAACAGATTGACGAGGCGCTTGGCCGTGTCGACCGGCTGGACGAAGCGCTTGTGAATGCCCGCAAGCTCGATGATGGGCGTTCCGCCGCTCACGGCGCATCACCTTCCGCGCTGAGCGGGTGGGCGCAGCGCAGCCAGTGGCGGGGTGCATGCTCGGTGAACGCGGGCATCGTCTCGCAGGCCCTGTCCGCGCGCGGGCAGCGGCCGCGGAAGCTGCAGCCAGGTGGCAGGTCGATGAGCGACGGAGTCATGCCGGAAATCTGAGACAACGGCTGCTTCCGCCGATTACGGCTGGGCACCGAATCGATCAGGCCACGCGTATAAGGATGGCGTGGCCGATCAAGCACGTCGCTCACCGTTCCCAGCTCGACCAGCCGGCCCGCGTACATCACGGCAATGCGATCGGCGAGGCCGGCAACGACGGTGAGGTCGTGGGTGATCCAGATCATCGCCGTGCCGGTCATGCGGCACAGCTTCTGAACCTCGTAGAGAATCTGCGCCTGGATCGTGACGTCGAGCGCCGTGGTCGGCTCGTCGGCGATGATCAGGTCGGGTTTGTGCAGCATGGCTATGGCGATGCTGACACGCTGGCGCATACCGCCCGAGAACTGATGCGGATAGGCAGCGAGGCGTTCGTCGGGCGCGGAGATGCCCACCATCGCCAGCGCCTCGCGACAGCGTTCGCGCGCTGCTTTGGCGTCGACAACCTCGTGCGCCCGGATGGCTTCGATCATCTGTGTGTCTATGCGAAACACCGGGTTCAGCGTCATTGCCGGATCCTGGAAGATCATGGCGATGCGGGCGCCGCGCAGCGCGCGCAGTCGATCGGGGCTGGCGGCCACTAGGTCCTCGCCCTTGAAAAGCACACGGCCCGATACGATGCGCCCGGGCGGATCGACCAGTCCGAGGATCGAGAAGCCGGTAACCGTCTTGCCCGAGCCGGACTCGCCGACCAGCCCCAGCACCTCGCCCTTGCCGACGGTAAAGCTGACGCCGTCGACCGCCCTGACCACGCCGGCCTGGGTGTGGAAGTGGGTCGCGAGCTCTTCGACCGCCAAGGTCGGCGCAGCATCGTTCATGCCAATGACCATCCCGGTCATTCCTGAATTCTGGGATTGAGAACGTCGCGCAGCTGATCGCCGACCAGATTGATGCTGACGATAGTGATCAGGAGCGCAAGCCCGGGATAGACGCTGAGCCAGTAGCGACCGCTCAGCATGTACTGATAACCGTTGGAGATGAGCAGGCCGAGCGACGGCTCGGTCACCGGCAAGCCAACGCCGAGGAAAGATAGCGTCGCCTCGATCGCGATGGCGCTCGCCACCTCGATGGTTGCCAGCACGATGAGCGGTGCCATGCAGTTGGGCAGGAGATGCTGGAAGATGATGCGCGCGGTGCCCAGGGACTGGCAGCGCGCCGCGGCGATGTATTCCTTCTGGCGTTCGACCACCGCCGACGAGCGCACGGTGCGGGCGTAGTAGGCCCATTGCACGGCGACCAGGGCGAAGATGATCTTGTCGACACCGCGTCCCAACACGGCGAGCAGGATCAATGCCAACAACACAGCCGGAAAGGCGAGCTGCATATCGACGATTCGCATGATGACCGTGTCGACCCGTCCGCCGAAGTAGCCGGCGACGATGCCCGCGGCCGTGCCGATGATCAGCGCGATCACGCCGCTCGATACAGCGACGCCAAGGCTGATGCGAAGTCCGTAGATGATCGCGCTGACCATGTCGCGGCCCTGGTCGTCTGTTCCGAGCATATAGAGCTGGCCGTCCGAGCTCACAGAACCGGGTGGGAGGCCGGAATCCCAGAGGCTGAGTTGCGCGAGATCGTAAGGGTTCTGGAGTGTGAAAAAGGGGCCAAACAGTGCGAGGAGGACGATCGCCACGAATACCGCGAATGCCGCCATAGCGAGCTTGCTGGCGGCGAAGTCGACGACAAACTGGCGGAAGGGCGAACGCGAGCCGGGGCGCGTGGCGCCCGTGGGCAAAGCTCCGTTGACGATTCGGCTCACGGGCTCCCCTCGGACAGCCGTACCCGCGGGTCGAGTATCGAGTAGAGGATGTCGACCACGAGGTTGATGACGATGAACAAGCCGACCGTAACGAGCAGGTAGGCGACGATCACCGGTCGATCGAGCAGGGTAATCGAATCGATGATCAGCTTGCCCATGCCGGGCCAGGCGAAAACGCTTTCGGTGACCACGGCGAAGGCGATGATCAGGCCGAACAAAAGGCCCATCACCGTGACCACCGGGATCATGATGTTCTTGAGCACATGGGTAAAGAGAATGCGCGTGTCGGTGAGTCCCTTGGCGCGCGCGTACTTCACGTAGTCGAGCTGAAGGTGTTCGCGGACGCCGGCGCGGGCCAGTCGAATGACCATGGCCATGGGAAAGAGCGACAGGTTGATGGCCGGCAACAGGATGTGGCGGAGACCGTCGAGGGTCAGCAAGCTGGTTTCAAAACCGAGCAGGGAGACGGTTTCACCCCGCCCCGTGGAGGGCAGATAGCCGAGTTCGATCGAAAACAGGATGATTAGCATCAGGCCGACCCAGAAACTGGGCAGGCTGAAGCCGAGAATCGATCCCGTCATGATGATCCGGCTTACCGGCTTGTCCGACCAATATCCCGCGATCAGCCCGAGTGGCAGACCGACGACCACGGCGATGAACATGGCCACCATCGTGAGTTCGAGAGTTGCGGGGAAGCGCTGAAGGATGAGCTTCAGCGCGGGTTCGCCGAAGACGAAGGAGTCGCCGAGATTGCCGGTGAGGGCGTTCTTCAGGAAGAAGAAGTATTGTTCGTGAAGCGGTCGGTCGAGGCCGAGATTGCGAATGGTCTGCTCGACGATCTCCGCCGGAGATCGGGGATCGATCAACGCGGCTACCGGATCCCCAATGGCGAATACGCCGGCAAACACGACTAACGACATGGCGAACAGAACGACTACGCTCTGCAGAAGCCGCCGGAGCAGAAATACACCCATCTCGTCCCGTCCACCCAAGGAAAGGGGAAGGCCAACGGCCTTCCCCCTAGAAGTCGGGTGACTGGCGCGATTACTCGGCCAGGGTCACTTCCATGGCATGCGTTTCCTCGTCGGCCCTGGTGTTGTACTTCAGGCCTTTTCGGGTCGCGACGATAACGCTCTGATAGTGCACTGGGATCAGCGCGACATCTTTCATTGCCATCGCCATCGCTTCCTGCTCGATGGCATGCCTTTCGGCGGCGTCAAGCGTTTGCGTCGCTTTGATCACGAGAGCGTCGAATTCCGGATTGGAATAGCGGCCGTGATTGTACAACCCAATGCCACGATCCTTGTCGTAGGTCTGCATCAAGTTCCAAAGCGTGTCGGCTTCGCCGCTGGCTGCGCTACCCCACCCCAGCATGAAGAAGCTGAACGCCTCCTCGCCTTCACGCTTACCAGCCCGCGGGAAGTAGACCGCTTTGGGCATCGTCTCTACCTTCATGTCGAAGCCAACGCGCGCGAGCATTTGACCGATCGCCTGACAGACCTTGCCGTCGTTGACATAGCGGTCGTTCGGGCAGTGGACGGTCAGGCCGAAAGCATCCGGATAGCCGGCCTCGGCCAGTAAGGCCTTGGCACCTTCGGGATCGTAGGCCGTCAATGGAATGTCGGGGTTGTAGCCGCCAAATCCCGGCGGAACGGTCTGTGCCGCGGGTGTCGCCAGGTTCTCCATTACCTTTTGGGTCATCACATTACGATCGATCGCTTTTGAAACCGCCTGTCGCACGCGAATGTCGAGGAAGGGGTTCGGCGACAGAGCTTCGCCGGTCTTTTTGTCGACAGCGTAGGACGAAACATCCCTGGCCATGTCTGTGTAGAAGTAGATCGTCCGATCCGACGGCCCGGTATGGACTTCGGTTTTCGGGTCGTTTTCAAGCCGCGCAACATCCGACGGCGAGACGAAATCGATCACGTCTACATCGCCGCTGAGCAGCGCAGCGACCCGTGCCGCATCGTCTTCGATGAACTTGAAGGTGACATTGTCCCAGATCGGCCGCTCGCCCCAATAATCGTCGTTTCGGGTCAGCAGCAGTTCCTCGCCAGGCGTGTAGCTGACGAACTTGTATGGCCCAGCGCCGACCGCAGCGCCGGTCTTAAAGTCAGGCGTAGACGCGGTTTTCGCGATTTCGCTGGGGATGATCGCGACCTGCGTCAGCGGACCCGGCAGCAGGGGTTCGGGTTTTTCAGTTCTAAAGTGAATGGTCAACGGATCGACTACGATCGTCTCGGCGATACCGCGCAGGTTGCCCGAATAAGGGCTGGCCGTATTCGGGATCGTCTTTACACGCTCGAACGAGGCGACGACATCCTCGGCATCGAGCGCCGATCCATCGTGGAAGCGCACGCCCTTGCGGAGCTTGAACTCCCAGACCGTATCCGAAATTGGCCTGAAGGACTCGGCGAGGTCGGGAATCTTCTGCGCCTTCTCGTCGTTGGACACGAGGTGGCCGTAGAGATGCCGGTAGTAGGCGACGTTGGTCGACAGCCAGAAGAAATGCGGGTCCATCTCGATCTCGGCCCGGGCGCCGATGGTCAAGTCTTCTGCTTGCGCAACAAGCGAAACCATCGACGCGGTCAGCACGCCGGCTGCGAATCGCAACAATCTAGTCCTCATTCCGTACCTCCCTGTTGCGGCGCATTGAGCGTTGCGCCTCTCGCCGATTGCCTGTGTGTCGAGCGTCTTCACATCTTGATGGTCCCACCGCTCCAGGGCTCCAGTGACTGGAAGTCAAGAGAAACTCCTGATGTGATTTGCAATCAGGCATAGATTAGTTGTGTCGATATATAGAACGCATGCGTTATATATTGACACGAATGGTCATCGATGTCATCAGCTAATACACACGATGGGGCGGACGCCGGCATCGTGCTTGCCGACCGTAATCAATGAGTTTATGGCCGCATGGAAGGGAGCCCGATGAGCCAAATCGTTCTCGAGAACTGCACGCTGCTCGACAGCGCCAGCGGCGAAATGCGACCCGATACCAACGTGCTGGTCGACGGCGAGCGTATCGTTGAGATCGATGACTCACGTCTCGGCGGCCAGGACGCCAGGCGCATCGACGTCGGCGGACACACGCTGATGCCGGGGCTGATCGACGCCCACGTGCATGTCACCGCCACAATGATCGACTTCAAGCGCAGCGCCGAAGAGCCCTTCACTCTGATGACTGCGCGCGCGCAGCCGATCATGAAGGCCATGCTGCGGCGCGGCTTCACGACGGTGCGCGACGCCGGCGGCGCCGACTGGGGTCTTGCCAAGGCCATCGAGTACGGGTTGCTCGAAGGTCCGCGCCTGTTTTTCTCGGGCCGCGCCTTGAGCCAGACCGGCGGCCACGGGGATTTTCGCCCGCGCACCTGGGGCGGCGACAGTTGTGCTTGCTGCTCTTACCATGCTGAGATCGCCCTCATCGCCGACAGCGTTGCCGAGGTGCAGAAGGCGGCGCGTGAGCAGCTCCGCACGGGCGCCACTCAGATCAAGGTCATGGCCTCGGGCGGCGTCTTCTCGCCCGACGATCCGGTCGACAACCTGCAATATTCGGACGACGAGATTCGCGCCATCGTCTGGGAGGCGGCGTCTTGGCATACCTATGTCATGGCTCACGCCTACACCCCCCAGGCTATCAGCCGTATCGTCCGCCTCGGCGTGCGCTCGATCGAGCACGGCAACCTGATCGACCGTGAGACCGCGGCGCTCATGGCCGAGCACGGTGCCTTCGTGGTGCCGACGCTGATCACCTATGAAGCGCTGCGTCGTGAGGGCAAGGACTGGGGCATGGCGCAGGCCAATCTCGACAAGCTCGCGGAGGTGCGTGAGGCGGGGCTACGTTCGCTTGAGATCGCGCGCGAGGCGGGCGTCAAGGTCGGCTTCGGCACAGATCTCCTCGGCGAGACCCACCCCTATCAGTCGGGCGAGTTCGCGCTTCGCGGTCGGGTGCTGTCACCGCTCGAAATCATCCGCAGCGCGACGCTGGTCAATGCCGAGCTGTTGAACCGGTCGGGCGTGCTCGGCGTCGTTGCGCCAGGTGCATTCGCCGACCTCATCGTCGTCGACGGCAATCCGCTCGACGACCTCAAGCTGCTCGAGGGCCAAGGAGAGCACCTCGCCCTGATTATGAAGGGCGGAAAGATCTACAAGGACACGCTCGCCAACTGACGGCTATGCCAACACGGCCCCGAAGATTTTGGTTTCTGGGTTCTGAGCGCCGGCCGTCGTTGGCATGGATGCTGTCGGACGGGCGCGATCAGTAGCCGTGCTGCATCGCCGACCGCGGCGTTCGCTTGAAGCGGCTGAAATCGGTAACCTTTGGTTTCACGCGTCCTTCGGCACGATGGCGCGCAGGCATTCGAGGAAGATCGAGAACAGCTCCGTCTGCGAGGAGATGCCGAGCTTCGCGTAGATGTTCTTGCGATGGTTCTTGACGGTGCCGACGCTGATGTCGAGCTGAAGGGCGATCGATTCCGACGAGTGTCCCTTGAGCAACAGGGCGATGATTTCCGATTGCCGGTCCGTGAGCGTGCCCAGGCCGATGGCCTTCAGCGCGGTCTCGACCGGATCGGTCTCCTGGAACCGCGAGGCGCCGTTGCTGGCGTCGTTGAAGACGATGGCATGCTCGGCGGTGTTCCAGTGCGCCGTCCCAAGGGCGTTGGGGACCGCGGCCGCGTCGGCGAGGCGGGCGTACTCCTCCTTGCTGAAACGCGGCTTGCCCTCGATGCGGGCGACGCTGTGCACCGCCGTCACGCCGTCGCGCAGCCCCATGAAGAACCCGATCTCGTCGACGATCCTCGTTCGCGAATAGTGCCGCTTGTAGTATTCGCTCTCGTAGAATTGGTCGGGCGCAAGCTCGGCGAGGCAGGCGATGCCGGAGACGCGGCCGCGCTGCACCTCGGAGTAGAAGGGGTCGAGGATGTAGGGGCCCTGGACGTAGTCGTCGGCCACCACGGCCGCGACCTGCTGGGCCATGTTGTTGCACACGATCGCGGGTCTCGATCGGCCCCGATAGGCGAACACCATCGAGATGTCGAAGTCGACCAGGCTCCTGATCGCGCTTTCCAGCCGCTCGGGAAAGGCCGGCGTAGCAGTCGCCGTCACCAAGGCGGCGACGGCCCGGTTCCACTGCGCGAACATCAGGTCATCGCCGTTCATCGCGCCCTCGGGAAGGCCGATCGGCCGACATGGCCCTTTGGGGACATTCCTGAAAACACCCTCTCCCGGGTAGGCTTCTTCGCCCAGGGACGGAAGAAATCAGGATAGCCGATAGCCTCACAAGGCAAAAACCAAAATATCTCAGGCTGTTCCTGCCATACGACGGCTCGAGATCGGAGGCGGGGATCGCATCGGCGGTCCCGCGGCGAGGGGCTATCGGCCGAGAGGGCGGTGGCCCACGTAGCGAATCAGGGAGATTGTCTTGAGCCTAGTGGATCAGGTAGGCGCCTGCACCACGGTCGAACAGGCCGTCGCACTGTTGGATGGCCCAGACGTCGGCGATGTCCGGATCGGCATCGTCGATGTCGACACGGTGATCCGCGAGAAGGCGGTCAAGCCGGCCAAGGCCAGAAAGCTCCTGCAAGAGGGCTACGCCTTCTGCGACGTGCTCTACCGCTGGGATATCGGCGAGGAGGTCTATGGCGGCGACGCCTTCGCCGACGAGGCCGCGTCCATCGACCCGGCCAGCATCCGCTGCAACCCCTTCCGCGACGACGGGGTCATGTTCCTCGCCGACTTCACCGGGCCGACGGCGGCGATCTCTCCGCGCAACCTCGCCCTGCAACAGATCGCCCGCGCCGAAGCCATGGGCTACGGCGTGCGCGCGGCCTTCGAGTACGAGTTCTTTCTGTTCGACGAGACCGCGGCGACGCTGCGCGAGAAGCGGTTCCGGGACCTCACATCCTACCTGCCGGGGAACTGGACCTACTCGGCGCTGTCTTCGGTTGCCGGCGAGGCCTTCCTGAGCGGCCTCGAGGCGGCTTTGCAGAGGGGCGGCATCGAGCTCGATGCGATGCACACGGAGCTCGGGCCGGGCTGCATCGAGGCGCCGCTCGCCGTGGCGCGGGGCATCCGCGCGGCCGACAACGCGGCCTTCTTCAAGACCTTCACCAAGGCCTACGCCAACCAGCAGGACAAGACCGCCAGCTTCATGGCCAAGTGGTCGGACCAATGGCCGGGACAGTCGGGACATATGCACCTCTCGCTGATCGACCGCGAGACCGGCAAGCCGACTTTCGCCGGAACGTCAGCCGATGCCGGTCCCAACGCCGTGATGGCGAACTTCATCGCCGGGATCGTCGCTTACCTGCCGGAGCTGCTCGCCATGACCGCCCACACCGCCAATGCCTA
>JAKSDN010000516.1 GCA_022360075.1 Kiloniellales bacterium
GGGAGACCCAGTCGCGCCGGGTGACCGGTTTCGAGATCCTGCCGCTCTCGCTGCTCGACCGGCCGCGCGTGGACGTGACGCTGCGCGTCTCGGGCTTCTTCCGCGACGCCTTCCCGGGCCAGATCGACCTCTTCGATTCCGCGGCCCGGGCGGTCGCTGCGCTCGAGGAGCCTGAGGCCGACAACCCCTTGGCCGCGCGCGTGCGCGCCGATCGCGCCACTCTGATCGACGCCGGCACGCCGGCCGACGAAGCCGAGCGCCGCGCCGGCTACCGGATCTTCGGCTCCAAGCCGGGCGCTTACGGCGCCGGCCTCCAGGCTCTGATCGACGAGCGCGGCTGGCGCGACGAGGGTGACCTGGCGCGCGCCTACGTTGCTTGGGGCGGCTACGCCTACGGCGCCGGTGCGGAGGGCCGGCCCGAGCAGAGCCTCTTCGAGGCCCGCCTGACCGGCGTCGAGGCGGTGCTGCACAACCAGGACAACCGCGAGCACGACCTGCTGGACTCCGACGACTACTACCAGTTCGAGGGTGGCCTGGCGGTCGCCGTGCGCCACCTCTCGGGTGCCCAGCCGCGGCTCTATCACAACGACCACGCCCGGCCCGAAAGCCCGAAAATCCGCACTCTGGAGGAGGAGATCGCCCGGGTCGTGCGCGCCCGCGTGGTCAATCCCAAGTGGATCGCCGGGGTGATGCGTCACGGCTACAAGGGCGCCTTCGAGATGGCCGCCACGGTCGACTACCTCTTCGCCTTCGCCGCCACCGCGCGCGCCGTCGCCGACCACCACTTCGACCTGGTCTACGAGGCTTACCTCGAGGCCCCCGAGGTGCGCGACTTCATCGCCGAGCACAACCCTGCCGCCCTGCGCGAGATGGCCGAGCGCCTGCTCGAGGCCCAGGACCGCGGCCTCTGGCGGCCGCGCTCGAACTCGGCGCACGCGCGGTTGAGCGCGATGGCTGGGGAGAGAGAACGTGGACGTGATGGAGGCCCTGAAGATAGTCCCGATCCATATCCCCGTCTGTCATCCTCGGGCTTGACCCGAGGATCCATTTGAGAGCGAGACCCCGACCCCGATGGACTGCCGGGAGCGCGAAGCGCTCGGGCTTCGCCCGCCCGGCAATGACAACTCGGAGGGGATGTAGTAGCAGGCGTGAGAGAAGACGCGATGACGGACGAGACACCCACCGAAGACGACATCAACGCCCGCGCCAACGAGAAGGCGCGCAAGCGCAAGGCCGCGCGCGACAAGATGCTGGCCACCAAGACCCTGGAGAAGGGCCTGCTGATCGTCCACACCGGCAAGGGTAAGGGCAAGTCGACGGCGGCCTTCGGCCTGGTCACGCGCGCGCTCGGCAACGGCATGAAGGTGGGCGTCGTGCAGTACGTCAAGGGCAAGTGGGAGACCGGCGAGCGCGTGGTGCTGGAGCACTTCCCCGAGCAGGTCACGATCAAGACCATGGGCGAGGGCTTCACCTGGGA
>JAKSDN010000741.1 GCA_022360075.1 Kiloniellales bacterium
CCTCGGTGCCGACCACGAGGTCGCAGAGCGGCAGGATCGACTGCAGGTGCGCCGTCACCTCTTCGGAGGCGACGAAGCGGGATTCGCCGGCGCCGTGTCCGGCCAGGCCCCAGAGGTTCGGGCGGTAGTCGACGTCGAAGATCACCTTCAGCCCGGCCGCCTTCGCGGCGCGGATCGCCGCCCGGCTCGCCGCATCCACGCCGGGCGTCGAGAAGTGGGTCCCGGTCACCACCAGCGCGCCAGCCCTGGCGACGAAGGACGGATCGATATCGTTTTCGGCCAGCGCCATGTCGGCGCAGTTCTCGCGGTAGAAGATCAGCGGGAAGGCCTCGTCGCTGCGCACGCCGAGGATCACCAAGGCGGTCAGCCGCTCGGGATCGGTCACGACGCCGTCGGTACAGACGCCCTCGCGCTCGAGCTGCTCGCGGATGAAGCGGCCCATGTGCTCGTCGCCGACCCGGGTGATGACCGCGGCGGCCAGCCCCAGGCGGGCGCAGCCGATGGCGATGTTGGTCGGACAGCCGCCGACCGACTTGGCGAAGCTCGCCATATCCTCCAGCCGGCCGCCGATCTGCTGGCCGTAGAGATCGACCGACGAGCGGCCGAGGGTGATGACATCGAGATCGCCGGGCAGGCTCATGACAGGTCCGCCTTTGCCGCTGCGCGGCAGCCGAAGTATCGGTGCTGCGAACAGCGGTCAGTGTTCCGTTTGTCTGCCTTTGCCTCTCCATAACTGTCATTGCCGGGCGGGCGAAGCCCGAGCGCTTCGCGCTCCCGGCAATCCATCGGGGTCCGAGTCTCGGACCTCGATGGACCCTCGGGTCAAGCCCGAGGGTGACACCTCGTGGGTGAGGCGTTCAGCTCGAACTCATTGAAGGATACATTCCACAAGATAGTCAATATGGAATAGAAATTCTGTTCGTTCGCCGATTGAGCTGGCAGCGATGACTAGCCCGCCCTCGCCACACGTCGCTCTGCAGTCGCGACCGCCAGGACCATCGCCAGGCTGCTCGTGGCCGCGAGCGAGCGAAAGCCGCGGAAGTCGGCCTCGACGACCTCGAACCAGACCGAGGAGGCGGGCGCGAGCGGGCTGAAGGGGCTGTCGGTGACGGCGACGACCGGGACCGATCGCTTGGCGGCCTCCTCGGCCAGAGTCAGCGTGATCGGCGTGTAGGGCGTGAAGCTGACGGCGATCACGGCGTCGCGCGGCCTCGCGAAGCTCATCTGCTCGGCAGCGAGGCTTGCGACATTGTCGATCAGCATCGACTTCACGCCGAGCTTGCCGAAGACGTAGGCCAGGTAGGAAACGGCGGGAAAGGCGCGGCGCTGGCCGAGCAGGTAGATCGTCTCCGCCTCGGCGAGAAGCGCCGTCGCCGCCTCCAAATCCGCGCGGTTCGCGGTCTCCTTGAGCCGCGCGAGGGACAGGGTCGCAGAGTCGGCGAAGCCCTCGAGCAGGTCGCCGGCCGCGCCCCCATCGCCCTCGCTTTTCAGGGCATTGAGACGCGTCTGGTAGTCGGGCCAGCGATCGCGCAGGCGCGAACGGAAGACCCTCTGCAGATCGGAGAAACCCGAGTAGCCGATGGTTTGGGCGAAGCGCACCAGGGTCGAAGGCTGGACCTCGGCCATCTCGGCGACGCTCGCCGCCGTGCCGAAGGCGATCTCGTCGGGATGCGCAACCGCGAAGGTCGCGATCTGTGCCAGGCGGCGCGAGAAGCTGCCGTGCCGCTCGACCAGGAGCGCCTTGAGGCCTTCGAAGTCCTGCGGTGCCGCCTGCGCCTGCCCCATGGATGCCGTCCCTTCCTGCGTCCGCTGGACACGAGAGAGTTTTGCCTTGACTCCTCGTACCAAAAATAGAATAAAAATTCCATAAGAATAAATGAGCGGCATTTTCGTTCTTGAGCGAAGGCAGCGTGCCGCCACTTCCGGGAGGAAGCCATGGCCGCGAAGGCCAGTCGCGCGACAAGAGCGGCTCTCAGCTATCCGCCAATCGCCAGGAGTCTCGGCAGCACGGCCAGGTGCCGCGCCCTGCCCGACTCCCATGACCGCCCGATGGACGACAGGAACCGAGGAGACATCCGATGAGAAACAAGATCAAAAGCCTCCTGGCCGCGACGGCCCTGCTCGCCGTGGCCGGCAGCGCTCAGGCTGACGACGTCAGCATCATCGTGGTCAGCCACGGCCAGGCCAACGACCCCTTCTGGTCGGTGGTCAAGAATGGCGTCGTGGCCGCGGCGGAGGACATGAAGGTCGAGGTCGACTACCGCGCGCCCGAGACCTTCGACATGGTCGCCATGGCGCAGTTGATCGACGCCGCGGTCAACCAGGAGCCGGATGGCCTGATCGTCTCGATCCCCGACGCCGATGCGCTCGGCCCCTCGATCGAGAAGGCCGTCGGCGCCGGCATCCCGGTGGTCTCGATGAATTCGGGCTCGGACGTCTCCAAGTCGCTCGGCGCCGCACTGCACGTCGGGCAGGAGGAGTACGTGGCCGGCAAGGCCGCCGGCGAGAAGCTCGCGGCCATGGGCGGCAAAAAGGCGCTTTGCGTCAACCAGGAGGTCGGCAACGTCGCGCTCGACCTGCGCTGCGAGGGCTTCACGGACGGATTCGGCGGCGAAGTCACCGTGTTGCCGACCTCGAACGACCCGACCGAGGTGCGCGCCAAGATCAAGGCCGCGCTCGAAAGCGACGAGGAGGTCGACACGGTCATGGCCCTCGGCGCATCCACTGTCGGCGAGCCGGCGGTCGAGGCGGTCGGCGAGCTCGGCCTGGACGGCTCGATCAAGATCGCCTCCTTCGACCTGTCGGCGAGCTTCCTGACCGCGGTGGCCGACGGCAAGGCCGCCTTCGCCATCGATCAGCAGCAGTACCTGCAAGGCTACCTGCCGGTCGTGTTTCTGGCCTTGAACGCCCGCTTCGGCCTGATCCCGGGCGGCAACGTGCCGTCGGGGCCGAACCTGATCACCCAGGAGAAGGCCGGCACGGCGATCGATCTGAGCGCGAAAGGCATCCGCTAGAGACCGCCACGAGTGGGGGCGCGGTGAGGCATCGCCCCCCACTTCGGCGCGGCGAGCAGGAGCGAGGCCTCGACGGCCGAGGCCTCTCGGGAGGAGACGATGGCTTCCACGGCATCCACGGATCAGACCGTCGATGGCCCCAGCGGGGGCGCCGACGAGCGCCTGATGAAGGCGACCTTCTTGACCCGCATGATGCGCCGGCCGGAGCTGGGCGCCGTTGCCGGCCTGGTCCTGGTCATCCTGTTCTTCATGATCGTCGCCAACGACAAGATGTTCACGCTCTCCGGCATCATGACCTTCATGTCGCCGGCCGCGCAGTTGGGCATCCTCGCGATCGGCGCGGCCATGCTGATGGTGGGCGGCGAGTTCGACCTTTCCGTCGGCTCGATGGTCGCCTTCGCCGGCCTGATCTTCGGCGTGGCGCTGGTGGTGGTCGGCCTGCCGCTCGGCCTGGCGATCATCGTCACCTTCGTCTTGGCCGCCGCCTTCGGGGCGCTCAACGGTCAGATCGTGCTGCGCACCGGCCTGCCGTCCTTCATCGTGACGCTGGCCTTCCTCTTCATTCTGCGCGGCCTGACGCTGGTCGGCCTGAAGGGGGCGACCGGCGGCTCGACTCAGCTTCGCGGCGTGAAGGACGCGGCCGGCGAGGGTCTGCTGCGCGAGTCCTTCTCCGGCGATGCCTTCGAAGGCCTCTTCCTCTGGTTCGCCGAACAGGGCTGGACCGAAACCTTCAAGAGCGGCGCGCCAAAGGTCACGGGCATCCCGGTCGAGGTGATCTGGTTCGTCCTGATCGCCGCGCTTGCGACCTACATCCTGCTGCGCACGCGCTTCGGCAACTGGATCTTCGCCGCCGGCGGCGATGCGAATGCCGCGCGCAACAGCGGCGTGCCGGTCAATCGGGTCAAGACGATCCTCTTCATGGGCACGGCCTGCGCCGCCGCGCTGGTCGCCATCCTGACCGTGCTCGATGCCGGCTCGACCGACGCGCGGCGCGGCTTCCAGAAGGAGTTCGAGGCGATCATCGCAGCCGTGATCGGCGGCTGCCTGCTGACCGGCGGCTACGGCTCGGCGATCGGCGCCTTCTTCGGCGCGGTGATCTTCGGCATGGTCGCCATCGGCCTGACCTACACCAAGATCGACCAGGATTGGTATCTGATCTTCCTGGGCGTGATGCTCTTGCTCGCCGTGCTGTTCAACAACTTCGTGCGCAAGCGCGTGACCGGGGAGCGATAGGATGGCCGGCAACGGAACCGCCCTCATCGACGTGCGCGATATCGTCAAGCACTTCGGCTCGGTCATCGCCCTCAACGGCGTCAGCATGAGCGTGCAGGCGGGGCAAGTGATGTGCCTGCTCGGCGACAACGGCGCGGGCAAGTCCACCTTGATCAAGACCCTCGCCGGCGTGCACAAGCCGACCAAGGGCGACTTCTTCGTCGAGGGCGCGCCGGTCGACTTCGACTCGCCGCGCGACGCCCTCGATGCCGGGATCGCCACGGTCTACCAGGACCTGGCCATGATCCCGCTGATGTCGATCACGCGGAACTTCTTCATGGGCCGCGAGCCGCGCAAGCGCCTGGGGCCCTTCGCTTACGTGGACATGGACTACGCCGACCGCGTGACGCGCGAGGAGATGAAGAAGATCGGCATCGACGTGCGCGATCCGCACCAGGCCGTGGGCACGCTCTCGGGCGGCGAGCGCCAATGCGTCGCCATCGCCCGCGCCGTCTTCTTCGGCGCCAAGGTGCTGATCCTCGATGAGCCGACCTCGGCCCTGGGCGTGGCCCAGACCTCGATGGTGCTGAAGTACGTCGGTCAGGTCCGGCAAAAGGGCCTGGGCGTCATCTTCATCACCCACAACGTCCGCCACGCCTATGCCGTCGGCGACCGCTTCACGGTGCTGAACCGCGGGCAGACGCTCGGCAACTACGCCAAGGACGAGATCTCGATGGACGAGCTGCAGAACCTGATGGCGGGCGGCAAGGAGCTGCAGGAGCTCTCGAGCGAGCTGGGCGGCACCATCTAGCGGCACCGCCCCCTCTCTCGCTTAGCCGCGCAAGGCCCGGCGCGCGACCTCTTGGATCTGCCAGCGGCCGATGCCGAGGTCGTCGAGCTCGGCGTTGTCGAGCGCGCTGAGCTCTGCCACGGTCTCGCGATAGGCGCGCCAGCGCCGGTAAGCCTTGATGGTCGAGTCGAACCACATGACACCCTCCTCTTTTCTTCGCTTGCGTGTTCCGGGTGAAGCGGCCGAATGCTGCGCTGCAGCATTCAAGGTCCGGCTGATAGATAGGCGATGAGCGGGACCGGGAAACGTGTGATTTTCGCAAGGGCGCATGAACGCCATGCATAGCTCCGAGACGCTGGGAATCGGCCTGATCGGAACCGGCTACATGGGCAAGGCCCACGCCTTCGCCTACGACGCCGTCACCAGTTTCTTTCCGGAGCTGCCGCGGCCGCGCCTCGAGCTGCTCTGCGACATCGATGCCGAGGTAGCCCGGCGGACGGCCGCCGCCCATGGCTTCGCACGCAGCAGCGACGACTGGCGCCAGGTGGTCTCGGACCCGGCCGTCGCGCTGGTCTCGATCACCACGCCCAATGCCCTGCACCGGGAGATCGCGGTCGCCGCCCTGGAGGCCGGCAAGCATGTCTGGTGCGAAAAGCCCATGGGCCTGACCCTGGCCGATGCCGAGGCCATGACCGCCACCGCCCGGGCCACGGGGCGCGTGACCCTGCTCGGCTACAACTACCTGCGCAATCCCGCCCTGCGGCACGCCAAGGCTCTGATCGAGGCCGGCGCCATCGGCCGGGTCTTCGACTTCCAGGGCACGATCGACGAGGACTACCTCGCCGACCCCACCCTGCCCTGGTCCTGGCGCTGCCGCGTCGCCGATGCGGGCTACGGCGTGCTCGGCGATCTGGGCTCGCATCTGATCGGGCTGGCGCACTACCTGGTCGGCCCGATCACGGACGTGACCGCGACGCTGGAGACCGTGCACAAGGAGCGCAGCCTGCCCGACGGCAGCGGTCTAGGACCGGTCGAGAACGAGGACCTGGTCCAGGCCCTGCTCCGATTCGAGGCCGGGGTCGGCGGCCGGCTCACCGCGAGCCGCGTCGCCTGGGGCCGCAAGAACGGCATCCGCCTGGAGATCCACGGCACCGGCGGCACCATTCTCTTCGACCAGGAGCGGCTGAACGAGCTGCGGCTCTACCAGGCCGGCGAGCGCAAGGAGACCGAGGGCTTCCGCACGATCCTGACCGGCCCCCAGCATCCGCCCTACGACCGCTTCTGGCCCGCGCCGGGCCACAGTCTCGGCTTCGGCGACCTGAAGATCATCGAGCTCGCCCACCTGCTCGAAGCCATCGCCGAGGGCACGCCCGCCTATCCTGCCTTCGAGGACGGCCTGCAGATCGAGCGCGTGATCGACGCGGTCGCTCGCTCGGCGGAGACGCGAGGCTGGGTCACGGTGGGCTGAGGCGGTTACCCCCTCAGAACTCTCCCACGGCTGCCGGCCGCCCGCTTTCCGCCGACTCCAGCAGCGCATCGATCAGCCGGTGCACCTTCAGCGCCTCGCGCCCGGTGACCCGCGGCGCGCTGCCGTTTTCGATCGCGTCCAGGAAATCCGCGATCAGGGCGCGGTGATAGTCGTTCGGGAAGGCCATGGGGTCGGCGCCGGTGCCGCCCTGGCTTTGCGCGGCGTCCAGGCTCTCGTTGCGGCCGTCGTGGTAGCGGACTTCGAGCGAGGTCCCGACGACCTCGGCCGTGCCCTCGGTGCCGATCAGCGCGATGCCCTCGGGAAAGCCGGGATAGGCGGTGGTAGTCGCGGTCAGCGAGCCCAGCACGCCGTCGTCGAAGCGCAGGGCGGCGGTCACCAGGTCCTCGGTCTCCATGCGGTGAACGCGGCTGGTGCCGGCGTAGGCGAAGACCTCGCGCGGCAGGCCGACCAGCGACAGGAAAAGGTCGAGCGTGTGAATGCCCTGGGTCAGCAGCACGCCGCCGCCGTCGCGGGCCTTGTCGCCGCGGCCCGGCTGGTCGTAGTAGCTCTGCGGGCGCCAGTTGAGGCAGGAGACGGAAGCCGCCACCAGTTCGCCGAGCCCACCGCTTACCAAGATCTCGCGCAGGCGCTCGCCCGACGGGCGGAAGCGGTGCTGCAAGACGACGCCCAGCGTCACGCCGGCCTGCTCGCAGGCTTCGACCAGCGCGACGGAGCGCGCCCAGGTGATCTCCAGCGGCTTTTCCAGCAGCACGTGCTTGCCCGCGGCCGCGCACTGCCGCACCAGCTCCAGATGCGTGTTCGGTGGCGTCAGCAGGGCGACGGCCGTGACGCTGTCGTCGGCGAGGATCTGCTCCAGGCTTTCGGCCAGCGGAAAGCCGAAGTCATCGGCGAAGGCCTTTCGGCGCTCGGCCGAGGGGCTGTAGGCGTAGGCGAGCTCGACCCGCTCGGCGAGGTCGAGATAGCTCTCGGCGTGCGGCCGCACCGCCATGCCGAGCCCGACCAGGGCGACGCGCGGTCGGCTCACGATGCGGGCTCGGCCACGGGCGGCGCGATGCCGAGCCGGGTCAGGCGATGGGCCCGGGGCGCGTTCAGCGCCCGCTCCGGCAGCCGTCCGGACAGCAGGGCCTCGATTTGCGCGACCGTGCCGAGCGCCTGGGCCTCGATGGCCTGCGGGGTCAGGCCGCCGATGTGCGGCGTGGCGATGACGTTCGGCAGCTTGGCGAGCCCGGGCGAGGGCATCTGGTCGGGCGCCCGGCCGACATCCATCGCCGCGCCCGCGATCCCGCCGGAAGCCAGCGCCGCCTCCAAGGCCACCTCGTCGACCAGGTTGCCGCGCGAGACGTTGATGAAGAAAGCGCTCGGCTTCATGCGCGCGAAAGCCGCCGCGTCCAAGAGATTCTCGGTCGCGTCGTTGGCGACGACCAAACAGACGACGTGGTCCGAACGGGTCAGGAGATCGTCCATCTCGACCTGGACGATGCCGGGCGCTTCAATTGTTTTGTAGGGGTCGTTCACCAGCACCGTCATACCGAAAGCCTGACCGAGCGCGGCCACGCGCGCGCCGATGTTGCCGTAGCCGAGAATGCCCAGCGTGCCGCCGGCCAATTGCCCACCCATGGCGACCGTCTGCGGCCGCTCTTGGCGATAGGCGGTCGCATAGCCCGTGATGCCGCGCGCCAAGTCGATCATCAGACCGAATACCAGCTCGCTCACGGAGTCGATGAAGCCCGGCGCGGCATTGGCGACGAGGACACCGTTGCGCGAGGCGGCCGGGATGTCGACGGTGCGCACGTCGACGGCGCAGCGCAGAAAGACGACCAAGTCCGGCGCGTTGTCGAAGAGCTGAGCTTCGCCCGGCGTCATGCGGTCCGACAGGATGATCTCGCAGCCGCATGCGGCCTCGATCAGCGCCTCGGTCGGCAGCGGCGCGCCGGTCTCGTTGAGCCGCACCTCGGCAAGGCTCTGGAGCGCCGCAAGCGCCCGCGGGCCATAGTAGTTGGCTCGGCTTTCCTCGGTGTGCGAGAGGAGGATCGTCGGCATCAGCGGGCTCCGCCGGAGACAGATCTAGAAGCCATAGAGCACGGCCGGGTTGTCGGCGAGGATGCGCCGCGTCAGGGCGTCGTCGCCGGTCCAGTGCGCCAGGACATCGAGCAGCATGGCATCGTCGGGGATATTGTCCTGCGCCGAGGGATGTGGCCAGTTGCTGGCCCAGACCATGCGCTCGGGTGCCGCCGCGATCAGCCCGCGCGCCAGCTCGCCGACATCGTCGAAGTGCGGCGCGCCCTGCTTCGAGGTCTCGTAGGGCGCGGAGAGCTTGACCCAGACCCGCCCGCTCTCGAGCAGGCGCAGCAGCACCTGATAGCCGGC
>JAKSDN010000160.1 GCA_022360075.1 Kiloniellales bacterium
GATGATCTCGCCGCCGTCCATGAAGATGACCCGGTTGGCGACGCGCCGTGCGAAGCCCATCTCGTGGGTCACGCAGAGCATGGTCATGCCGGACTCGGCGAGCCCGACCATGACGTCGAGGACCTCGGAGATCATCTCCGGGTCGAGCGCCGAGGTCGGCTCGTCGAACAGCATGATGCGCGGGTTCATGCAGAGCGAGCGGGCGATCGCCACGCGCTGCTGCTGGCCGCCGGAGAGCTGGCCGGGATACTTGTTGGCCTGCTCGGGAATCTTGACCCGCTCGAGAAAGCCGAGGGCGATCTCCTCGGCCTCGTGCTTGGGCATCTTGCGCACCCAGATCGGCGCCAGCGTGCAATTCTGCAGAACTGTCAGGTGCGGGAAGAGGTTGAAGTGCTGGAACACCATGCCGACTTCGCGGCGGATCTCGTCGATCTTGCGGATGTCATTGGTGAGCTCTATGCCGTCGACGACGATCTGGCCCTGCTGATGCTCCTCCAGCCGATTCACGCATCGAATCATCGTCGACTTGCCCGAGCCCGAGGGCCCGCAGATCACGATGCGCTCGCCGCGGTGGACGGTCAGATTGATGTCCTTGAGGACATGGAACTGGCCGTACCACTTGTGCATGGCGTTGATCTGGATCGCGACCTCGTCGGAGATCTGCATGCCGTGGCCATTGCCTGCGGCGGTCTGGACATCGGTCATGGCGCGAGCTCCCTATCGCTTGTGTCCGGTTTCGAGCTTCTTCTCCAGGTAGATGCTGTAGCGCGACATGGCGAAGCAGGAGATGAAGAAGAAGATGGCGATGAAGACGTAGATCTCGGTCGAGAGGCCCTGCCACTTGGAATCCGCGAGGATTGGCTGGCTCAGCCCGATCGGGTCCAGCAGACCGATGATCACTACCAGGGTGGTGTCCTTGTAGAGGCCGATGAAGGTGTTGACGATTCCCGGGATCGAGATCTTGAGGGCCTGCGGCAGAACGATGAGGCCCATGTTCTTCCAGTAGGACAGACCCAAGGCCTGGGCCGCCTCGGTCTGGCCCTTGGGGATCGCCTGCAAGCCACCGCGAATCACCTCGGCGAGGTATGCGGCCGAGAACAGCGTGACCATGATCAGCACGCGCAGCAACAGGTCGAAATAGGTGCCCGGCGGCAGGAAGTAGTTGAGCAATGTCGAGGCCACGAACAGCAGCGTGATCAAGGGAACGCCGCGGATGAACTCGATGAAGCAGACGCAGATCACCTTCAGCACGAGCAGATCGGAGCGCCGGCCCAACGCGAGCAGGATGCCCAGCGGCAGCGAGGCCGCGATACCCGTAACGCCGATCACCACGGTCAGCATGAAGCCGCCGAACTTCGATGATTCGACCGGCTCGAGACCCAAACCACCCCAGAGCAGGAAGAAGGCGATCACCGGATAGACCAGCGTGAAGATCACGCCGTACTTGCGGTAGGGCACCTTGTCGAAGAGCACGGGGACCAGCGCCACGACCAACAGCACCGCCGCAAGATCGACCCGCCAGCGCAACTCGACCGGATAGAAGCCGTACATGAACTGATCGAAGCGAACCGCCACCACGGCCCAGCAGGCGCCGCCGCCGAGCTCCCGGCATTCGTCGCGCGAACCCGCGTTGACCACCGCGTCCACGAACATCCAATCCACCAACGGTGGAACGATCAGATAGAGCAGATAGATGCTCACGATGGTGAGCACGATGTCCGTGGGTGTCGCGATGAGGTTCTCTCGCACCCACTTGATGGCGCCGCGGCTCGCGATCGGCGGCGGAAGGTCCGGATGAGTCCCGGGTGCGTATTTGCCGGCCTGCTCGGCCGAGCCTGCTTGTACCGCCATGACCCTAGCGCTCCACCAGCGCGACTTTCTTGTTGTACCAGTTCATGATCGACGAAATGAACAGCGAGAAGGCCAGGTAGAGGCTGAGCACGATGGCCATGCACTCCAGCGCCCGGCCTGTCTGGTTGAGTGTGATCCCGCCGATCGTCGCCACGATGTCCATGTAGCCGATCGCGATCGCCAGCGAGGAGTTCTTGGTCAGGTTCATGTACTGGCTGATCAGCGGCGGCACGATGACCCGCAGGGCCTGAGGCAGGATCACCAGCCGCATAGTCCAATTGGGCCGCAGGCCAAGGGCGGAAGAGGCTTCGGTCTGCCCGTGACTGACCGACTGAATGCCCGCGCGCACGATCTCCGCGATAAAGGCCCCGGTGTAGACCGACAGCGCGAACCAAAGCGCCAGGAACTCCGGCCTGATGGTGATGCCGCCTTGGAAGTTGAAGCCCTTGAGCGCGGGCCACTCCAAGGCCACCGGCACGCCGGCGAGGAAGAACACCACGAGCGGCAGGCCGATGATCAAGGATGCATTGATGGTGAAGACCGGATAGTGCTTGCCGGTGTTCTCCTGAACCTTGTGGGCGTAGCGGGCGAACCAGATCGCGCCGGCCACCGCGACGAGGAAGGCGATTATGACGGCCCAAAAGCCCGGTTCGAACAACGGGCGCGGAACCGAGAAGCCGCGATTCGACAGGAAGAAACCGCCCATCGACTCCGCCTGCTTCGGCCGCGGCGTCGAATGGACGATGATGCCGTGCCACAGCAGGATCTGAAGCAGCAGAGGGACGTTGCGCGTGAACTCGACGTAGCAGTAGACGATTCGGCTGATCAGCCAGTTGTGCGAAAGCCGCAACACACCGGCCGTGAATCCCACGAGCGTCGCGAAGATGATGCCACAGATGGCCACCAAGGCCGTGTTCAGGATTCCCACGAGTGCCGCGCGGCCATGCGAGCTGCGCGAGTCGTACTCGATCAGGCGTTGGTTGATGTCGTAGCTGGCCGGATCGCTCAGAAAGCCAAACCCGGGCTCGAGCCCGAGCAGCTTAAGGTTCTGGAGTGTGTTGTTGACGATGTAGCCGACGAAGAGAAGAAGCGCGATCAGCGAGATGATCTGAATGATAACGGCGCGCGACCGCTTGTCGGTCCACAGCTCCGTCAGCTTGACGCCCGGTTGCTGGTATTCAATAGCCGACATAGCACGGCCTCGTGTAGGGCTATGGCTGGGTCAAAATTTGCGGCCCAAGGGTGCGGGGACGCGCCGGGCCGTCCGACGCGTCCCACCCACCGACTTGGCTTAGCGGAACGGCGGCGCGTAAATCAGGCCACCGTCAGTCCACTGCGCGTTCAGGCCGCGTTCGAGGCCGATCGGCGTGCTGGTGCCGATAAAGCGCTCGAAGATTTCGCCGTAGTTGCCACCAGCCTTGATGGCATGGACCGCGAAATCATTGCCCAGTCCGATCATCTCGCCGTACTTGCCCTCGGTGCCGAGCATCCGGTTGATCTCCGGAATGTCGGTGCCCTTGGCCATGGTCTCGACGTTGGCCTGGGTCACGCCGAGCTCCTCGGCGATGATCAGAACGTTGAGCACCCAGCGCACGATGTCGCCCCAGTTGTCGTCGCCGTGGCGGACGAGCGGGCCGAGCGGCTCCTTCGAGATGATCTCCGGCAGGATCACGTGAGCCGAGGGATCTTCGAAGGTGGCACGGGTGGCCGCGAGGCCGGAGGCGTCGGTCGTGTAAACGTCGCAGCGCCCAGCCTGATAGTTCTGACGCGCCTCGGCGTTGGTCTCGATCGGCACCGGCTCGTAGCTGATATTGTTGGAGCGGAAGAAGTCCGCCAAATTGAGCTCGGTCGTTGTGCCGGTCTGGATGCACACCGACGCACCATCGAGCTCCTTGGCACTGGAGACCCCGAGCTCCTTCGGTATCATGAAGCCCTGGCCGTCGTAATAGTTGATGCCGGTGAAGGTCAGCTTCAGATCGACATCGCGGCTGAAGGTCCAGGTGGTGTTTCGGGCCAGCATATCGATCTCGCCCGACTTCAAGGCCTCGAACCGGGTCTTACCGGTCGTCGGCGTGTATTTGACTTTAGAGGCATCACCGAAGATGGCGGCCGCAACGGCCTGGCAGACCGCCGGGTCGAAGCCTTGCCAGTTCCCCGCATCGTCGGTGAAGGCGAATCCGGCGACGCCGGTCGACACACCGCACTTGAGGAAACCGGCGGCTTTGACATCGTCAAGCGTACCAGCGGAAGCGACGGAGGAAACAAGGGTGGCCGCCGCGGCCGCCAGCAAGACTCTCGATACCTTCATTGTAACAACCTTCCCTGCAGGTTCATCTCGTTGTTCTTTGCCAGCCGGCTCCCCGACGCGGCGAGGTTTCCTGCCAGCGTATGACAACCATGTAACATCACTCGCGGAAAGGCAACAAGGCGCTATTTGTTAACGTGCAAAGGAACCTAAGCCATCGAAGGCTAAGGCGCTCTAGGGACGATCGGCCGCTCGGCGCAGCGCCTCGGCCGGTCGTGGCGAAAGGGCCATGCCCGCCGCAAATCGCTTTCGCGTCCTTGGTGCGGCTGGCATAAATTCGGGGACGGCGATCTATGCCGCCGCAGGCCAACGACGGAGCGCGACGGTGAAGGAAAAAAAGCCGAGAGGCGACGAGACCTTGCTCGCCCACCTTGGCCGCGATCCAGGGCGCTATCACGGCGTCGTCAACATGCCGGTCTTCCATGCCTCGACGGTGCTCTACGACAGCCTCGAGGACTTCGAAAGCCGCGTGCGAATCAACGAGCCCGGTGCCGTGCTCTACGGCCGGATGGGTACGCCGGACACCTTCGCGCTCGAAGCCGCCGTCGCCGAGCTGGAAGGCGGCGCCGATTCCGTCGCCGTGCCGTCGGGCCTGGCGGCGATAAGCTGCGCGCTCTTGGCGCTGGTCGAAGCCGGGGATCACATTCTCGTCAGCGATTCGGTCTACAAGCCGGCCCGCACGTTCTGCGACAAGACGCTGGCGCGCCTCGGCGTCGAGACGAGCTACTTCGATCCAACGATTGCGGACGACGGCATCGCCGCTTTGGTCCGTACCAACACGCGTTTGATCTACGCCGAATCGCCCGGCTCGCTGACCTTCGAGATGCAGGACCTGCCGGCGCTCGGCGCGGTCGCGCGCACGCGCGACATTCCCCTGCTCGCCGATACGACCTGGGCAACGCCACTGCACTTCAAGCCCTTCGCCCACGGTGTCGATATCTCGATCCAGGCCGGGACCAAGTACCTGGTCGGGCACTCCGACGCGATGCTCGGCATGATCACCTCGAACGAACGCTACGCGCCGCAGATCCGGCGCGGCGTGCGCCAACTCGGCGTCAGCGCCGGCACCGAAGAGATCTTTCTCGGCCAGCGCGGCCTGCGCACCTTGGCCGTGCGCCTGGCCCGGCATCAGGAGACCGGGCTCGCGCTCGCGCGCTGGCTGGAAGCGCGACCCGAGGTCGCACAGGTGCTTCATCCGGCCCTGCCGAGTCATCCCGGCCATGCGATCTGGCGCCGCGACTTCACCGGTGCCTGCGGACTGTTCTCGATCGTGCTGCGCCATCCCTATCCCAAGGCGGCGCTCTCGGCGATGATCGAGGGCCTGGAGCTGTTCGGCCTGGGGGCGAGCTGGGGCGGCTACGAGAGCCTGCTGATTCCAGCCGACCCGACTGAGATTCGTACGGCAACGGCCTGGCAGGCCCCGGGTCCTTTGCTGCGCATCCACGCCGGGCTAGAAGCCGTCGACGATCTGATTGCCGATCTCGCCGCGGGCTTCGAACGTCTCGAGCAGGTTGCGCAAGCGGCCGAATAGGCCACGGCTGTCGGCCGCCGCCAGATCACCGGAGAAGGTCAAGCGTGACAGCGATCGGACGAAAGCCTGGATCACAGCGTCGGCGGAGCCGGCGCCTCGGTTTCCGGACGGCCGGCTGGATGGCCATTCTTTGGCTCGCCTGCGCCGCCTCGGCGGCGCAGGCCGAGCAGGTGACCATCTTCGCCGCGGCCAGCACCACCAACGCGGTCACCGATGTCGCCAATGCCTTCGAGCAGGGCAGCGAGATCAAGGTAACGCCGGTCTTCGCCGCCTCCTCGACCCTGGCCAAGCAGATCGCGCATGGCGCCCCGGCCGACCTCTTCCTGTCGGCGTCGCTCGATTGGATGGATTACCTCGAGGCCCGCGCCGCGCTGGAATCGGGCAGCCGCCGCGATCTGCTCGGCAACGACTTGGTTCTGGTCGTACCGCGGGACAGCGCGCTGTCGCTCTCGATCGCGCCGGGCTTCGCCTTGGCCGAGGCGCTGGGCGAGCGCCGGCTGGCGATCGGCGATCCCGCCCATGTCCCGGCCGGCCTCTATGCGAAGGCCACGCTCGTGACGCTGGGGGTCTGGCAAGCCGTCGAGCCGCGGATCGCCGCCGCCGCCAACGTGCGCGCGGCCCTTGCCCTGGTCGAGCGCCGGGCCGCCGTGGCGGGCATCGTCTACGCCACGGACGCGGCGATCAGCCGGCGCGTGCGCGTCGCCGCCATCTTTCCGCAGGACAGCCATCCGCCGATCGTCTATCCGCTCGGCATCACGGCCGGGCGCGACGGGCCCGCCGTCAGGGCCTTCGCCGCCTTTCTGCATGGCGAGGAAGCCGCCGCGATCTTTCGCGGCCACGGCTTCCGCGTGCCCGGGCCGACCGACTGAGGCTGCATGCTGACGCCGCTCGAGATCGAGGCGCTGCGGCTCAGTCTGCGCGTCGCCTTCTGGAGCGTGCTGGTCAGCCTGCCGTTCGGCCTGGCGACCGCCTGGCTGCTCGCCCGCCGCGAGTTCTACGGCAAGACGCTGCTCAACGGCATCGTCCACCTGCCGCTGGTCCTGCCGCCGGTGGTCGTGGGCTACATCCTGCTGGTGCTGTTCAGCCGCGACGGGCCGCTCGGCGCCTGGCTGGATTCCATGTTCGGCGTGACCATCGCCTTCACCTGGGAGGGCGCGGCCCTCGCCGCCGCGGTGATGGCCTTCCCGCTGATGGTCCGCGCCATGCGCCTTTCCCTCGAGGCGGTCGACCGCCGCCTCGAGGCCGCCGCACGCACCCTGGGCGCGAGCCGGCTCGACGTCTTCCTGAGCGTCACCCTGCCGCTGATGTCGCCGGGCATTCTGGTCGGCGTGATCCTCGCCTTCGCGCGCAGCCTGGGCGAGTTCGGGGCCACGATCACCTTCGTCTCGAACATCCCCGGCGAGACCCGGACCCTGCCGCTCGCGCTCTACAGCCTGTCACAGACGCCCGACGGCGAGGCCGGGGCGCTGCGCCTGGCGGTCATCTCCATCCTGCTCGCGCTAGCGACCCTTGGGGCCTCCGAGTTGCTGGCACGGCGGCTGAGCCGCAGCATCGGCGCCTAAGACGATGCTCGAGCTCAAGGTCCGCAAGCGCCTGGGCGACTTCGAGCTCGATGCCGATATCGCCTGCGAAACCGGCGGGATCATCGCCTTCTTCGGCCGCTCGGGTGCCGGCAAGTCGTCGCTGATCAACATGCTGGCCGGCCTGCTGCGGCCCGACAGCGGCCGCATCGCGATCAACGGCGGCCTGCTGTTCGACGCCGAGCGCGGCATCGACCTGCCGCCCGAGCAGCGGCGCCTGGGTCACGTCTTCCAGGAAGGCCGCCTGTTCCCGCACCTCTCGGTCAAGGGCAACCTGCTCTACGGCTACAAGCGAGCGCCGGCATCCGAGCGCAGGATCGAGCTCGAGCAGATCCTCGAGCTGCTCGGCTTGGAGAAGCTCCTGCAGCGCCGCCCCCGCGATCTTTCCGGCGGCGAGAAGCAGCGCGTCGCCCTCGGCCGCGCGCTCCTGGCGAGCCCGAAGCTGCTGCTCATGGACGAGCCCTTGGCCGCCCTCGACCAGCCGCGCAAGGACGAGATCCTGCCCTTCATCGAGCGGCTGCGCGACGAGCTCGCCATCCCCATCGTCTACGTCAGCCACGCGATGCAGGAGATCGTGCGCCTGGCCGACACCATGGTGCTGATTTCCGAAGGCCGGGTCATCGAAAGCGGCCCGATCGATGTGCTGACCAGCCGGCTCGATCTGCGCCCCTTGACCGGGCGCTACGAGGCCGGCGCCGTGCTCGACGCCGAGGTGGTCGGCCACGAGCCCGCGTTCGGCCTCAGCGTGCTGCGCTTTCCCGGTGGCCGGCTGCGGGTCACCGCGCTCGATCTCGCCCCCGGTGCCGGGCTGCGCGTGCGGCTGCGCGCCCGCGACGTGGCGCTCGCGAAGACCCCGCCCGAAGGCACCTCGATCCTCAACGTCTTTCCGGGCGTGGTCGTGGACATCGGCGACGAGGGCGGCCCGCAGGTCGACGTGCTGCTCGATGTCGGTGGCAGCACCCTCTGGGCACGCATTACCGCCCGCTCCTGCCACGATCTCGAGCTGTCGCCCGGCAAGAAGGTCTATGCCCTGGTCAAGGCGGTCGCCATCGACAGCCACAGCCTGGGCCGCGCCGGCGGCCGCGGCCGTTTCCTCTCCGAGGACCACTGACGCGCCGCGGCTTTGCCGGCGGGCCGAACAGGCCAGCCAAGGGCAAACTTACCCAAAAGCCCTATACGATAGCTCAAACTTCTAGCCTATTCCGCTAGCCAAGTTTTAACGAAACCTGGCTATAAGGGATTAGATGATTAGTCCGGTTTCCAATATGATGGATTGAAATCAAGGACGCTCGGGATTAACCTGAGGTTGTAGGGGATCCACATGCCGGAAGAGATCCGGACCATCATATTCGACGCCGACGAGCTGCTCGACGCGCTCAGCCAGCTGGCGGTTCGCAAGGGCGCGCCGGTGCCGAACGGCTCGATGCCCACCTGCCGCCTGCGCACCGAGCCGAGCATCCAGGCGGTCCTGACCGTCGAAGGCCAATGCAAGACCTCGATCGAGTTCTCGACCGAGGACATCGGCGCCGCCCTGATGCTCTACTGCATCAAGAACAAGATCCCCCTGCCCCTGAAGAACGCCGTCAAGGGCGTCAAGATCATCGACAAGGCCGTCGCCCTCGTGGTCACCGTCAACGCCGGCCCGCAGCGCCTCGCCGAGGTGATCTACGGCGACCGGCGGGCGGTGTGAGACCAGAGAAAGCGCCGGGCCTTGCGCCTCGCGGAGGAACGTTCATAGAGTGAAGGGTCGGAGAGAGAAGTCCGAAAAGTCGGAATGGAACAGAACTTCCGCCTAAGCCATCTAAGAAGCGCCGAGCGCACAAAGACTCTAACCTTCGACCCGTTGATTAAAAGGCGCTTGAAGTTGCTGCTAAATCAACGACGTTTTGCAGCTTTCGCTCTTCGTTGAGGGCATTAAAAATCAAAGAGCTGTCGGGCGACTGCAAAACTGTGAGAGCTTGGGGAGTCGCCGCCAATCGCCGCCGGAACCGACCGTTTCGGCTGGCCGCCAGACACAAATCCCGACTTCTCCCATCGCCGAGGACTTCGGCGCCGAGAACATCCGCTTTGAGTCGCTGACTTGTCGTGAGAGGAGGCAACTCTGAAGTTCTTAGACTAGCCAGAGCACTAAATCGCTGCGCGATAGGGTTTGTTGATTGCATTGAGGGGCGCTGATCTGGGGCGCTGTTGTCGTTTTTCTGCTGAGGGGGCTGTCGTGTTGGTCGAGGTGATTTTGCCTCGATCGATACGAGGAGCTTCCGATGAACATCCAGAGCAAGAGGTCCACCACGGCGCTGCGTCAGCGCATGATCGAGGACATGGCCGCCCGCAAGCTCGGCCGCCATTGCCAACGCAGCCATCTCTCGAGCTGCGAACGCTTTGCCGCCTTTCTCGAACGTTCGCCGGAGACGGCAACGGCCGACGACATCCGCCGCTTCCAGCTCTTCCTGATCGAGAGCGGGGCCAGCATTTGTAACCGCAACCGGATCATGACCGGCGTGCGCTTTCTCTTCCGGGTGACGCTGCGGCGGCACGACCTGGCCGCCGAGATCTATCACTTGAAGGCGCCGCAGAAGGTCCCGGTGGTGATGAGCCAGGACGAGATCAAGCGCCTGTTGGCGATGGCTTCGAACATCAAGCTGCGGGCCATGCTGTCCCTGGCCTACGGTTGCGGCTTGCGCGCCGGCGATGTGGTGCGCCTCAAGGTCGGCGATCTCGACAGCGCCCAGAACATCATCCGCATCGTTCAGGCCAAGGGGCGCAAAGACCGCAACGTGATGCTGCCGGGCGATATCCTGGGCCTCTTGCGGCTCTGGTGGAAGGAACGTCCCAGACACCAGGATAGGGATGTCGTCCCTGCCGAGCGCTGGCTCTTTCCCGGCCGCAACCCGGGCCGGCCGCTGACCACGCGGCAGTTCGCGCGCCTCTTCCAGGAGACTGTCAGGAAAGCCGGGATCACCAAGCCCGTGAGCCTGCATTGCCTGCGCCACTCTTTCGCCACCCACCTGCTCGAACGCGGTGTCGATATCCGGGTGATCCAGGCGCTGCTCGGTCACGACAAGCTGGAGACGACAGCACGCTACACCCGTGTGGCGACCGGCATGACCTCGGCGGTGGACAGCCCACTCGACGATCTGCGCACAGGCCGCCGCAAGCGCAAGAAGGCCGGAGGACAGGCCTCAGGCTAACCCCTCGTCCCCATGCCCCGCCCAGCGCTGGAGGTCGCGGACATCTTCCGCGACCACGGGGCCGCTTGGCGTGCCGCCAATGCAGGTCACCTGAGCCTTGGCCAGCTCAAGGTCATGAGTGCGATCGAGCGCTGCCGCACTGCGGCGCTCGGTGGACACGTCGTGCGCCGTGAGGACTGCGAATACACGACGATCGCCTACAACTCCTGTCGCAACCGGCATTGCCCGAAGTGCCAAGGCGCGGCGGCGCAGGACTGGCTGGCCGATCGCCAGGCCGAGCTGCTGCCCGTCGGCTACTTCCACCTCGTCTTTACCCTGCCCGACCCGATCGCCGATATCGCCTATCAGAACAAGCGCGTGATCTACGACCTGCTGTTCAAGGCCAGTGCACAGAGCATGCTCACCATCGCTGCCGATCCGAAACACCTCGGCGCCAGGATCGCCATCACCGCCGTGCTGCACACCTGGGGCTCGGCCATGACACATCATCCGCACCTGCATATGATCGTGCCAGGCGGCGGGCTCAGCGCCGATGGGTCAAAGTGGATCTCCTGCCGAGCAGGCTTCTTCCTGCCCGTGCGTGTCCTGTCACGCCTGTTTCGGCGCCTCTTCCTCGAGATGCTGGCCACAGCCCACGCTGCCGGGCGCCTCAAGTTCTTCGCCGATCATGTGGCACTCGCCGATGCGGCTGCTTTCGATCGCTATCTCATACCGCTGCGCAAGGCCGAGTGGGTGGTCTACGCCAAGCAGCCCTTCGGCGGACCTGAGGCCGTGCTCGCCTATCTCTCGCGCTACACCCACCGTGTCGCCATCTCCAATCGACGCCTCATCACCGCCGACCACCGCGGCGTCAGCTTCAGGTGGAAGGATTATCGGGTGAACGGCCCCGCGCGCTACAAGACCATGACGCTGCCCACCCAGGAGTTCATCCGACGCTTCCTCATGCACGTCCTGCCCAAGGGCTTCCACCGCATCCGCCACTACGGCATGCTCGCCAACGGTAATCGCGCCGCCA
>JAKSDN010000880.1 GCA_022360075.1 Kiloniellales bacterium
ACCAGCGTCATCGACGGCGTAGCTGTCACCACGGCCTTGGGCAGCGTGATCGAGAACGCCATCGGCGGCGACGGCGCCAACACGCTGATCGGCAATGACGCCGACAACTGGCTGTCGGGTATGCGCGCCGACGACACGATCACCGGCGGCGCGGGCAACGACACGCTCGAGGGCGGCGTCGGCAACGATCGCCTGGAGGGTGGGGACGGCGACGACACGGTCCTGGGCAACTTCGGCAACGATTGGCTGATCGGCGGCTCTGGGGCAGGCGACGACAGCTACGACGGCGGCGAGGGGATCGACACGCTCGACTTCTCCTCGACCGCGCTAGGCGTGGTTGCCGATCTGAGCAGCGGCCAGGCGCTCGGTCACGCCACCGAGTCCGGGACCGACTCGCTGGTCCGCATCGAAAACCTGATCGGCGGCAGCGGCGACGACACGCTGATCGGCGACGGCGGCAACAACACTCTCGACGGCGGCAGCGGGGCCGATTCGCTGGAGGGCGGCGCCGGCAACGACTTCATCGAAGGCGGCCAAGGCAACGACACCATCGACGGCGGCGGCGGAGATGACACGCTCGTCTATCGCAGCCTCTTCGACGACTTCGGATTCTCGTTCAACAGTCCCGACGAGGTCGTGATTACGGCCGCGGCTGGGATTGGTCTGGGCAGCGACACGGCGTCGAATGTCGAGTTCTTCCAGTTCGATGACATCCTGAAGACCCTGTCGGAGCTCTACGATGAATTCGGCTCCAGTGGCGGGTCGACGGCTGACATCGAGTTGACGCTGGGGACGGCGGAAAACGGCCAGTACGGACATTTCTTCGACCCGCAGCGAAACGACGGCGACGAAGTGACCGCCTCATTCCAGGGCACCGGCCAGGACTTGGTCCTGACGCTGACCGGCTACGACATCGACAAGTCGAACGAGGTCGCAGTCCTGCTGAACGGCAACAGCCTCGGCTTTCTCAGCCAAGGCCCCAACAACGGCCTCAACGCCGGCAACAGCTTCGCCATCGCCGCAGCGCAGCAGCAGCAAGGCGAGAACATCCTCACCTTCGCCCAGCAGTACTCCGGCTGGGGTTGGGGCGTCACCAACATCCTGTTGCAGGAAACGGGTGCGCCGCCACCGCCGCCGGCAACGGACATCGCTCTGACGCTCGGCACCTTGGAAAGCGGCCAGTACGGGAATTTCTTCGACCCGCAGCGAAACGACGGCGACGAAGTGACCGCCTCGTTCCAAGGCACCGGCCAGGACTTGGTCCTGACGTTGACCGGCTACGACATCGACAGGTCGAACGAGGTCGAGGTCCTGTTGAACGGCAACAGCCTCGGCTTTCTCAGCCAAGGCCCGAACAACGGCCTCAACGCCGGCAACAGCTTCGCCATCACCGCAGCCCAGCAGCAAGGCGAGAACATCCTGACGTTCGCCCAGCAATACTCCGGCTGGGCCTGGGGCGTCACCGATATCCTGCTGCAGGATGCTGGCGCGCCGCCACCGCCGGCGCCAACGGACATCACTTTGACGGTGGGCACCTTGGAAAGCGGCCAGTACGGGCATTTCTTCGACCCGCAGCGAAACGACGGCGACGAGGTGACCGCCTCGTTCCAAGGCACCGGCCAGGACTTGCTGCTGAGCCTGACCGGCTACGACATCGACAAGACGACCGAGGTTCAGGTCCTGTTGAACGGCAACAGCCTCGGCTTTCTCAGCCAAGGCCCGAACAACGGCCTCAATGCCGGCGACAGCTTCGCCATCACTGCAGCCCAGCAGCAGCAAGGCGAGAACATCCTGACGTTCGCCCAGCAGTTCACCGGCTGGGGCTGGGGCGTAACCAATATTCTGCTGCAAGATACCGCCGCCCCCACGCCATCGCTTGTCGCGGCAAGCGATGCCGCGCAAGCAAACAGCCTGCTCGGCGGCGCCGGCGATGACATCCTGAACGGCGGCGAGGGCGACGACGTTCTGGCCGGCGGGCTGGGTTTCGACACGCTGACCGGCGGTGGTGGGCAGGACACGGACAGCTTTCAGTTCGCCCAAAGCGATGTCGGCAGTGGCGTGGACAGGATCACGGACTTCGCGCCCAGCAGCGACAAGATCGACCTTGCCGACCTCTTCGCACCGGGCCTGGTGAACGCCGGCAATCTGGCCGAGTACGTGGCCGTCGTGGAGAGCGGCAATGACAGCCTGCTTCGGGTGGACCTCGACGGCGGCGGTGACGGTTTCGTCGATCTGGCCATTATAACGGACGGCGTCAGCAACGGTGTCACCGACGCCGACGCTCTGCTGTCCAGCGGCCAGTTGATCATCGCTTAGCACCGCGCGCGCTCCACCGCTTCCCCGAGCCGGCAGCCGGCTGCGTCTACTTCAGATTGCGCGCAAAGCAGCCGCAACACATTTGACCGTGCGGCTTCGGCCGACTCCCGCTATATCTCGATTCACAAAGGCATACACCACAAGATGTTGGGGAAGGTGTATGGGGCATCTGAATGCAACCATTGCGTTAGTCCTCATGCTGGGGGCCTTGGCTCCGGCCGCCCGTGCTTCGGTCCAAGCGCCGGGCTGGGCCGAGGGTACGGCCTGGTCGGAACGCTTCGGCTGGGCACAGCACAGGCTGTCGGCCTGCCGCAAGGCGACGGAACGCGACAGCCCGAAGCTCTGCGACCGCTTCGTCGCCGAAGCGATCGATCAGATCTACGGCGTGACGGACTTTCGCGAAGGCACGGGCTATGCCGCCGACGGCGCCGTCGTGCGGGCGCTGCGCGCCGGCCTCGAGTCCTGGAGCCCAATCGGCAGCGCAGGGACGCAGGCGAACCTCGATCTGGCGCGCGCCCTCGCCGAGGAAGGCACTCCCGTGCTCGCGGTGCTGGGTGCGACGACGCGCGGGCAGCTCGCCCTGATCCTGCCCGGCGCCGCCAGCGGCTCGCGCGCCTGGAAGCGCCGCGTACCCAACGCGGCCATGCTGTTCCGCGGCGACCCCGCGCGCTCCTTCATCGGCCGGCCGCTGTCGTATGCGTTCAGCGTCGCCAAGATGGACGAGGTCCAGCTCTACGTGCACGAGCGGCCGGCCGAGCCGACGCCTCCAGACCAGACAGCGGCCGAGCCGGCCGTCGCCCGGACGCCGGTACCCGATGAGCGGCCGCTCCCCGTCGATCCGGCCCCTGCGGCGCGCGAGGATCAGGCGACAGGACACTTCGAGAAGCCGCCGTCTTTGTTCGAAGTCCCTCTGGTCTTGTCACCGGATACCGGCGGTGAAGGGCTCACTCCCCTGGGCGCCCATCTCGACCGCGAGCAACTGCTGAACGCGCGGCTTTCCGGTACCTGGTGCAAATCGGGGTATGGCGGCACCGCGACGGTGACCGACGCCGTGGTGATCGACGGCTACGGCAAGACGATGAGCTGGGGCCTCGTCGACAAGGCCAGAGCCGCGGCGTTCCGCTCGACCCAGTCGGTGCCGATCCTCGATGTCATGCAGGAAGGCGAGATCGTCGGCATCACCTACGCCCCGAAGCCGCTGGACCCGCACAGCCAGACGGTGTTCTTCGTCCTCGACGGCTACAACAAGCTGCACGAGAGCCATGTCTTCGACAACGCCACGGACGAGGTATTCGAGCGCAACGAGGTCTGGCGGCGCTGCGCCGATCAGCTTTCGAGCCGCCGGTAGCACCGGCCCGGAGCCGGAATGCCGCAGGCTCCGGCCTAGGAAATCGAGCCCACGCCGTAGGCGCCGGTCAGCAAGGCGCCTTCCTCGAAGCGGCTGGCCCGGTAGGGCGTAATATCGACGTCGGTCGCCTGGCCCAGGACCGACTGCGCCAGCACCAGACCCACCGCCGGCGCGAGCTTGAAGCCGTGGCCGGAGAAGCCGTAGGCCAGGGTCAGGCCCTCGACGCCCGCCACGGGGCCGAGCACCGGGTTCCAATCCGGCGTGATGTCGTAGGCACCGACCCAGCTCGCCGTCAGCCGCGCGTCTTGGAAGCTCGCCATGCGGCGCGCCACCTGGCCGCCTTGCAACAGCACGAAGTCGTCGGCCACGTTCTCGTCCATGGCGTCGGGCCCGGAGACCGGATCGCCGTGATCGCCGGTGCCGACCAGCACGACGCCGCCCGAGCTTGGCCGGAAGTACATCTTGTTGTCGGTCGTCAGGTCCTTGACCACCGGCAGGCTCGCCGCATAGGGCGCCGCCGCCTCGAAGGTCAGCACGATGTGGCGCGACACCTCCAGGCTGATCGGGATGCCGGCCGGCTCTGCGAGGCCGCGCAACCAGGGTCCGATCGCGCAGACGACGATCGGGGCCGAGAGATCGCCTTGGGCCGTGCGCAGGCCGGTGACCCGGCCGCCTTCGACGCGTAGCGACTCGGCCGGCGTCTCGGCCTTGACGACGGCGCCACGCGCCCTGGCGGCGCGCAGGAACGAGCTGGTCGTGAGATAGGGATCGGCGTAGCCCGAGCACGGCTCGTGGCCGATCACGGCGACGTCGTCGAGCGTCAGGAGCGGGTGGCGCTCCCGCGCCTCCTCGGCCGTGATCAAGCGGGTCTCGGCTCCGATATCGGCCTGCATCGAAAGATTGGCGCGCAGCTTGGCGGCGAAGTCGCCTTCCGGCGCGAGGATCAGGTAGCCCGAATTGACGAAACCGCTGTCGGCCTCCCCGTCCTCCAGCCAATCGCCGAAGGATGCGAAGATCCGCAGGCTGCGCAGCGTCAGCGCCGTATTCGAGGGCACCGAGTAGTGGCTGCGCACGATGGCGCAGGACTTCGCCGTGCCGCCGCTACAGAGCGCACCGCGCTCCACGACGCAGACCTTGAGACCGCCCAGCTTGGCGAGATGAAACGCGGTCGATGCGCCGACCACGCCGCTTCCGATCACGATCGCGTCGTAGCTCTCCGCCATCGAACGACCTCCTCTGCTCGTCCGCGGAAATCGGAATCTCTTCCGCGCAACTGGAGCGCCTTCCTAGCAGCAAGCCACCGGCCGGACCAGCCAAGAAGGCGCGGCGACTCGGCATAGAGGCTTAGATTCCTTGGCCTTAGCCACCTTTGTCACAGCCCTTGCCCATAGATGACACACGCCGGTCCCGCCGGCTGTGACTACATAGTTCGTCAGGAGCCAGGCGGAACCAGGACCAGACGATAGGAGGTTCAGATGTCAGGCATTCGCGGGTTTGCGGCTTTGGCCGCCAGTCTGATGGCTCTGATGCTTGGCCTCGCTGCCTGCGATCAAAGCGCACAGCAAGGGGGCGAGACCCCACCGCCGGCCGAGCAACCCAGCCAGCAGTAACCGGGGGTCGGAATCGCCTGGCAGACGACCCACCGGTGGAGGGCGCGAGGCTGACCGTCCCTTGCCTCGCGCTCTCCTCTTCTCTCACTCGGATGACAGCCTTCAGGCAATGGCCCTAGATCGCAGCGCCAGCTTTGGAGCGCCGCTCGCGCGGCAGCACCAGCGCTGCGCTCGCCAAGCACAGCGCCATCACGGCGAGCAACGTGTAGAGCCGGGTGAAGCCCTCGCTGGGATCGTGCAGCCACGCGATCACCGGCACCGCCAAGGCGCCGACGCCGAGCGCGAGCACGTACTTCACGGCATAGAAGCGCGCGCGCCACGCGGCCACCGAATGGCGAGCCACCAAGGTATCGGTGATCGGGATCTCGCCGAACACGATCATCATCAGGCCCAGGATGGCCAAAGCCGACGGCAGGCCCGAGAACAGGATCACGGCGACCAACAGAGGCGCCTGCAGGGCCGGCAGCAAGAGCGCCAGCGGCTTCAGGGGATAGCGATCGATCAGCCAGCCGACGGCGATCTGGGTGAAGGCCGCGACGGCGAAGATCGCCGAGGCGAGGCCGCCGGCGCCGAGTGGGCCGTCGAACCAGCCGCCGAACTCGCTGTCGATCAGCTTGGGCAGCGAGACCGTGGTGATGTTGAAGATCAAGCCGCCGAAAAAGGCGGAGGCCAGCAGATAGGCGAAGATCCGCGGCAGCACCGAAAGATCGACGCTCTTCGCCGCGTCCGACCGCTCGTCCGACGCCGCGGCCACGCGCCAGGGCAGCGCCACGAACAGCAGGCCCGTGGCCAAGGAGATCACGCCCGGCACGAAAAAGGCCCAGCGCCAGCCCAAGCTTTCGCTGAGCACGGCGGCCAGCAAGGGCGCGGCGGCGACGCCCATGTTGCCATAGACCCCATTGACGCCGAGCGCGCGGCCCAGCGGCCGCGCCTGCTCGACCAGCATGGCGATGCCGACCGGATGGTAGATCGACGCCGCCAGGCCGAGCAGGCCCAGGCCGAGACCGATCTGCCAGCTCGTCTGGGCGAGGCCGGTCACGATCGCGCCCAGGCCCAGGCCGAAGAACATGACCGCCAGCATGCCCCGGCGGCTCCAGCGGTCGCCCAGCCAGCCGGCCGGGATCGTGCCCGCGGCAAAGCCCACGAAGCCGATGGTCGCCGGCAGCAGCAAGTCGCCGTAGCTGCCCATGGCGTCGGCCTCGAGGCTCAGCACCACGGTCGGGTAGATCAGCATGAAGAGATGCGCGTAGGCGTGCCCGAAATTCAGGCACAGGATCGGCAGACGCCGACCGATCCCTGCAGCCTCGGCGCCTTCGAGCGACCTTGCGGCATCACTGGTCATGAGCCGGCTCCCGTCGGTTCGCAAAGAAATACAGAACCCTTTCTACATCTGGCCGCGACGTCGGTCTCTCGTTATTCTGTCAGGAAATGTCGAGAATCAGCCCAACCCAGCGGGTAACCGACGTCTTCCTCGAAGACGTTCCGCGACCGGTCATCGCGCTTGCCGGCGACTATCCGGCCGGCCACCGGATCCCGCCGCATGCCCATTGCCACGCCCAGCTCGTCTACGCCTCCGAAGGCGTGATGCTGGTCACGGCCGGGCCCGGCACCTGGCTGGTGCCGCCGCAGCGTGCGCTCTGGGTGCCCGCCGGCCTCGAGCACGAGATCCGCATGCAGGGCCAGGTGCACATGCGCACGCTCTATGTCGACAGCGGAGCGGTCGCCGGCCTGCCGCGGGAATGCGGCGTCGTCGAGGTCTCGCCCTTGCTGCGCGAGCTGATTCTGGCGGCCACCGCCCTGCCCGACCGCTACGACGAGACCGGCCCGGAGGGCCGCCTGATCGCGGTGATCCTCGACCGGCTGCGCGAACTCTCCAGTGTGCCGCTGCACCTCCCGCAGCCGCGCGACTCGCGAGTCCTGCGCGTCACCGAGGCCCTGCAGCGGGCGCCGGCCGACAAGCGCTCGCTCACCGACTGGGCCAAGACCGCCGGCGCCAGCGAGCGCACGCTGGCCCGCCTGTTCCGGCGCGAGACCGGGATGAGCTTCCGCGACTGGCGCCAGCAGGCACGCCTGATTCAAGCGCTGGTCTGGCTGGCCGAGGAGCAGCCGGTCACCAGCGTGGCCCTGGATCTCGGTTACGACAGCACCAGCGCCTTCATCGCCGCTTTCAAGCGCGCCTTCGGGATCACGCCGGCCCGTTACTTCCGGCGTTAGTGTCCGAGCTCGTCCAGCTCGGCGCGCACGAACAGCAGGCCGCCGCTCCGGCTGGTGACGGGCGGGTGCGGCACCCCGGGGTGGGCCAGGTGGTAGTCGCCGGCCGCGAGCGCCTTCGGGCCGATCTCGATCCCGCCTTCCAGCACCAGGCACTCCTCGTACTGCGCGTGGTGATGGCCCGGCAGCGAGGCGCCCGGCTCGAGGCGTAGCAGGAAGCTCTGGCTGTGCCGCGTCTCGTCGGTCCAGAGCAGCTTCAGCGTTACGCCTTCGGCGATCGGCCGCCAGACACCTTCGTCCGCGCGCACTGTGGTGGTACCGGGAAGCTCCGGATAGCTCGGGGCCAGCGCCGCCTCGATCTCGCGCCAGACCGCCTCCGGCGGCTCGACCGGCTCGACGGAGCCCGCAAGCGGCGTCAGCATTCGTTGCCAATCCCCGACCCGCGCGCTTACGGCCGGGTCGATCGCCAGATCGCGGTCCAGGCGATCCCGCGCGTCCGGCTCGAGCGTGCCGAGCACGTATTCCGCCACCAGGCTATCGAGCGCGTCCCGGGTCATGCTTCCATCATATCCCGGATCTGCAGCAGGCCTCGCCGCACCCAGGACTTCACCGTGCCGACAGGCGCATCCATCTGGACCGCCAGCTCTTCGTGCGTAAGGCCGAAATAGAAAGCCAGCAGGATCGCCTGGCGCTGCTTTTCGCCGAGGCGCTCGAGGCACTGGCGCAGGCTGGCGGCCCAGGCGTCGTCGGCGGCACCCGGTTCGGCAACGGCCGCCAGGCGAGCCTCGAAGTCCTCGTCAGTGCGGGCCAGGTCGACCGCGTTTCGCTGGCCAGCGCGCAGGCGGTCGATCGCCCGATGCCGCACGATGGCCGCCATCCAGGCTTCCGGCGTGCCCTTTTCGGGGGCGTAGAGCGATGCCTTGCGCCAGATCGTCAGGTAGGCTTCCTGCAGCACCTCCTCGGCGAGATCGCGGCGGCGCACGAGCGCCATCGCGACGCCAAAGAGCTTGGCGCTGGTCGCTTCGTAGACCGCCTTGAAGGCAACGCGGTCGCCGCTCGCCGCCGCGGCAAGCTGGCGAGCCAGCGCCTCGCTGTGCCCCGCGGGTCTCGCTGCGTCCACGGCCGCCTCCCCCTGCCGGACACCGACGAAACGGCCATTGTCCTCGATTGAGGCACGACTGTCAGCAGTCAGCTCGCGCCGTGGGTGGCGCGCTTCGGGCCAACAATCGTCGAGCAAGATTGCGGGAGCGAGCACGAGAGCAATCCTCGACTCAGTCCGAGCCTTGATCCCGGGACGATTCCTGCTTGAGAAAGGCGATGATGTCGCCGCGAATCGCGGCGTCACCGATGCGATAGTTCATTCTCTGGCCCGGAATCAGGGCCTCCGGATCGGCGAGCCAGCGCTCGAGGTTGGTGTCGTCCCAAACGACGTCGGATTCACGCAAGGCATCGGAGTAGGTATAGTCCGCCAGCGCGCCGGCCCGGCGGCCAAAGACGCCCCGATGACTGGGGCCGACGCGGTTCGCGTCGAGCGAGTGGCAGGCGCCGCAGCGGCTGTCATAGGCCTCCCGGCCAAGCCGGGGATCGCCAGCCGTCGCGGCGCTTGGCGCGATCGCCATGAGCAGCGCCATCGTTGCCAGAATTTGTCTCGAAGCTTTCATGCGGTCGTCCTTCGCGAGGTCTGTCCGGGCCGCGGCCCGCACCGGCGTCTTCCCCACGGGTGGGAGCGGGTGGGATGCCGGTACGGGCCACGTCGGATCGGCGCCGCCGGCCGCGTGCCGTCAGGCGCCGAAACTAAGCGCCTTGTCCGGCAGGGGCTGGCCGAGCGCCTGGGCCAAGACTGTCCAGTGCATGGTCTCGTCGGCCGCGAGCCGGCCGGAAATCTGCGCCAGCGTCGTATCCGTGAAGGAGGGGATGACGCCGAGATAGGCGTTCGCCGCGCCGCGTTCGAGACGCGCGGCGAGCTTCAGCACATCCGTCTGGTTCCGCAACGTCGCGGCCATGAGGTCATCGGCATAGTCCTGCAGCGACTTGGCCTGCACCGGCTTGCCGCCGAGCTTGCGCACGGTGGCATCCAGGGCGTCGCGGTGCTCCTTGTGCTGGTCCTGGAACATGACGGCGACGCCGAGCACCGACTTGTCCAGCAAGCCGCTTTCCGCACCGAGCTGATAGGCGCCGATCGCCTCGTGCTCTAGGCCCAGGGCCACGTTCAGAATGGCGACGTCCTGGGTCGGTTTGGCTGCCATGCCCGCGGCCGCGGACTGGCGGTCCATCTTGGCCGCCATGCTTTCGCAGCCGACGATCAAGGCGACGGCCGTCGCCGACAGCGTCGCCTGGCCTGCGCCGCGCAAGAAGCGCCGGCGCGATGAAAGACCGGGCTCGGCCGCCTCGGTCATGCTCTCTGACATCGGATGTCTCTCCTCATCACTGTTTCTCAACGAAGGCCCGACGCCTTCGCAGGGTCACCGCCGAGCCTCGGCACGGCCGCTCTGGGCCGGTGCATGTCAGCGATTACGGCGGGAGGGACCGCTGTGGATGCAGCGTGAGGAGAAATTCTGGATGAGCAGGGCCGCCGGCGAGGCCGAAGCGGCTCAGACGGGCGCGCTTCAAGCCGATTCGGAGACCGGCTCGCGCTCGCCCTCCGCAGCCGCCTCGGCCAGCAAGAAATCGCGGAACGCCCGTACCTTCGACTGCTCCAGGGCGTCGGCGGGATAGACGATGTAGTAGGCGAACTCGGTCTCGAGGCTGAGCTCGAACAGGCGCACCAGGCGCCCGGCCGCCAGGTCGTCGGCGACGAAGGCCTGGGTCACCAGGGCCACGCCCTGCCCGCCGAGAGCGGCCTGGATGATCACCGCGGGATCGTCCATGACCGGGCCGCGCCGGGACTCGACCTCGGGCGCGCCAGCCGCGCGCAGCCATTGGGTCCAGTCGTCATAATCCTCTTCGTGCAGCAGCGTGTGCCCGGCCAGGTCGGCCGGCGCGCGCAGCGGCGGCTCGGCCTCCAGCAGGTCTGGGCTGCAGACCGGGATCAGCGTGTCGCCCTTGAGGAAGTCGACCGCGAGCCCCGGCCAGTCGCCGCGGCCCCAGCGCACCGCCATGTCGACGTCGTCGCGGGCGAAGTCGACCCGGTCCAGCGAATGGTGCAGCCGCAGGTCGATCTCCGGATGGCTCTGCCTGAAGCGCCCGAGCCGCCCCACCAGCCAGCGTGCGCCGAACGAGGGCAGCAGGCTCACGGTCAGAAGCCGGTCGGCTTTCTTGTCGGTGATCTCTTGCACCACATCGGCGATGCGCCCGAAGGCCTCGCTCAGTACCGGATAGAGCCGGCGCCCCTCGTCGGTCAGCACCAGCTTGCGCGTGAAGCGGCGAAACAGGCGCACGCCGAGATGCTCTTCGAGCGCCTTGACCTGGTGGCTGATCGCCGCCTGGGACACGTTCAGGTCCTGCGCGGCCTTGGTGAAGCTCAAGTGCCGGGCGCCGGCCTCGAAAGCCCGGAGCGCCGTCAAAGGCGGCATGCGACGCGCCATCGATCCCTTCCCATGGATAATTTCAACTTATCCATATCATGAAATCTTGTCGTTTGTCAGTCACGGAATTCCGCCTTAAACATCTGATCAAGCTAAAAATCACCGCCGACACGGCAAGTATGACGATAAGGTGAAATAATCATGTTAACCCCCGACGTACGCGACGCGCTCATGCGCAGCCTGGAGCTTGCAACCTTCAGCGATCACGCGGTGGCAGAGGGCGATCAGGGCACGGGCAAAGCGCAGGAGAGCCGGACGGGGACGGGCTCCGGAGGCACGGGGCCGCGTGCCCTGGCAAGACCGATGGCCTGGCTCCACGCCCTGTTCGACCCCCGACTGCGCTGGTCGAGCCGCTGGGCCCAGGGGTGAGCCGAGGCAGGACGCCGGCCCGCGCCGGTCACGCGCCGTCGAGCCAGCGGTCCAGGAAGGACTCGAGCCAGGCGCGCAGCGGCGCGTCGTAACGCGCGCTGTCGCGCGCTTGGCGCTCGGCCGAGTGGGCGCCGGGCGAGGCCAGCATGTGGCCGGCATTGCTGATCCAGCGCGCGAAGACCTCCGGCGAGACCTCGGGATGGAACTGGATGCCGAAGGCCCGGCTGCCGAAGCGAAAGGCCTGGTGGGCGAAGGTCTGCCCGGTCGCCAGCAGCTCGCTGCCGGGCGGCGCCTCGAAGCCCTCCTTGTGCCAGTGATAGACGTGCAGAGGCGCGGGCAAAAAATCCTCGGCACCCGCGACCGGCGCGACCGGGTAGTAGCCGATCTCGTGCAGGCCCTCGGGGTGCGGCGCGACCCGGCCGCCGAAGGCCTGGGCCAAAAGCTGGGCGCCGAGACAGATGCCGAGAAAGGGCCGCTCGCTCTCGACCCAGCGTTTGATCCAGTCGATCTCGTCGTGCAGGTAGGACTCGGCGCCGACCTCGCTGAGATTCTCGGCGCCGCCGTAGACCACGGTGGCAACGTAGGGCGTCGCGTCCGCGGGCAAGGCGTCGCCCTTGCCGGGACAGAACCACTCCACGGCATAGCCGCGCGCCGCCAGCATCTGCGACGCGCGGTCGTCGCGCTTGCCGACCGGGTGATGGATGAGAGCGATCCGTCCCTTCATCGTGCCGTCACCTCCTCCCGACGGGGCGCCAGAAAGGCCTCCATGTGGAAGCGCGCCTGGCGTGGCCCATAGCGATAGTCGGTCCCGACCGGACAGGCGCGCCGGGCCCGGCAGCCCAGGTCCATGCAGTCGGCCCCCGCGTCCCCGGCAATATGCCGCGCACAGATTGCGACTTCATAACCCTCCGGCCCGAAAGCGCCGACCGGACAAGCCGAGAGGCAGGGGCGCTCCACACAGGTTTCACAGGGCGCGGCCCGCGCCGCTCGCGGCGGCAGATCGATGCGCAGCGGCAGGGCGAGCGCGCCGCGATAGGCGTGCCAGAGCCCGTAGTCCGGATGCACCAGCATGCCGAGCGGCGACTCCGCGACCGGCTCGGCCCGCTTGGCCCAGGCGACGAAGGGATGGTACGGCGGCCCGTCCGAAGGCAGGAGCGCCAGGCCGCCGAGCCGATCGGCGAGCGCCGTCAGGATCCGGCGGCTCCAGCGGTCGAGCGGGTTCGCCGCAGCGTCCGCGTACTCCGGCGTTCGGCTGAAATGCG
>JAKSDN010001119.1 GCA_022360075.1 Kiloniellales bacterium
CGTGGAGATGCTGAAGCCGGTCGGTCTCGATACCTCCGGCCAGGTGACGCTCTACGAAGGCCGCACCGGCGAGACCTTCGACCGCAAGGTCACGGTCGGCTACATCTACATGCTGAAACTGCACCATCTGGTGGACGACAAGATCCACGCCCGGTCGATCGGCCCGTACAGTCTGGTCACCCAGCAGCCGCTGGGCGGCAAGGCGCAGTTCGGCGGCCAGCGTTTCGGCGAGATGGAGGTCTGGGCGCTGGAGGCCTATGGCGCGGCCTACACCCTGCAGGAGATGTTGACCGTGAAGTCCGACGACGTCTCGGGCCGTACCAAGGTCTACGAGGCGATCGTCAAGGGCGACGACAACTTCGAGGCCGGCATCCCCGAGTCCTTCAACGTTCTGGTCAAGGAGCTGCGCTCCCTGGGCCTCAACGTCGAGCTCAAGCAGCGGGGCTACTGACCGCGTGGCGGGCAGATCGACCAGACGAGACGAAAAAGAGCGCGGGGCCGCGGCGCGAGCCGCAGCGTCCCGCGCAGTGACCCTTTGATCGGGAGACTCCGATGAACGAGTTGATGAACATTTTCGGCCAGCCCAGCGGACCGCAGAGCTTCGATCAGATTCGCATCTCGATCGCTTCGCCCGAGCGGATCCGCTCCTGGTCGTACGGCGAGATCAAGAAGCCGGAGACCATCAACTACCGGACCTTCAAGCCGGAGCGAGACGGGCTGTTCTGTGCGCGCATCTTCGGGCCGATCAAGGACTACGAGTGCCTCTGCGGCAAGTACAAGCGCATGAAGTACCGTGGCATCATCTGCGAGAAGTGCGGCGTCGAGGTCACGCTCTCCAAGGTCCGGCGCGAGCGCATGGGCCATATCGAGCTGGCGAGCCCGGTCGCCCACATCTGGTTCCTGAAGTCGCTGCCGAGCCGTATCGGCCTGCTGCTCGACATGACCCTGAAGGATCTGGAGCGCGTGCTCTACTTCGAGAACTTCGTGGTCGTCGAGTCGGGGCTGACGCCGCTCAAGCTGCACCAGCTCCTGACCGAGGAGGAGTACCTCGATGCCCAGGACGAGTACGGCGAGGACGCCTTCACGGCGATGATCGGCGCGGAGGCGCTGAAGTCCATGCTGGCCGCGCTCGATCTCGACGAGGAGCGCAACACGCTGCGCGTCGACCTCAAGGAGACCAGCTCCGAGGCCAAGCGCAAGAAGCTGGTCAAGCGCCTGAAGCTGGTCGAGGCCTTCATCGAGTCGGGCGCGCGGCCGGAATGGATGATTCTCGACGTGATCCCGGTGATCCCGCCGGAGCTGCGGCCGCTGGTGCCGCTGGACGGGGGCCGTTTCGCGACCTCCGACCTGAACGACCTCTATCGCCGCGTGATCAACCGGAACAACCGCCTGAAGCGGCTGATCGAGTTGCGCGCGCCTGACATCATCGTGCGCAACGA
>JAKSDN010000077.1 GCA_022360075.1 Kiloniellales bacterium
CGCCAGTGGGCCGGCCTGCAGGCGCAGTCCAAGGCGAGCGATCGCGGCGGCAGCCTGATCGCGGCCTCCAAGACCACCCGCCTCATCCTCCAATCCGCGATCCTCGGCATGGGCGCCGCCCTGGTGATCCAGGAGCTGATCTCACCCGGCGCCATGATCGCCGCCTCGATCATCATGGGCCGGGCCCTGGCGCCGGTCGAGCAGGCGGTCGGCCATTGGCGCGGATTCATCGGGGCCCGAGCCGCCTATCGCCGGCTGGCCGGCCTGCTGCGCAGCCATCCCCGTGCGCAAGAGCGCATGCCGCTGCCGCGCGCCGAATCCCACCTCGACGTCGAGCATGTGCATGCCGGCCCGCCGGGCGCGCGCAGGCCGGTCGTCAGCGGGCTCAAGTTCCAGCTCGCCGCCGGCGAGGCGCTGGCCGTGATCGGCCCCAGCGCCGCCGGCAAGTCGAGCCTGGCGCGCATTCTCGTCGGCGTCTGGACGCCGCAGGTCGGGGCCGTGCGGCTCGACGGCGTCGCCCTGGACCAGTGGGACCGCGACGACCTGGGCCGTCAGATCGGCTACCTGCCTCAGGACGTCGAGCTGTTCGACGGCACGGTGGCCGAGAACATCGCCCGCTTCGCCGAGCAGCCGGACCCTGAGGCCGTGATCGCCGCGGCGCGGTTGGCCGGCTGCCACGGCATGATCCTGGACCTGCCCGAGGGCTACAACACGGAGATCGGCGAGGCCGGCTCCCGGCTTTCCGGCGGCCAGCGCCAGCGCATCGGCTTGGCGCGGGCGCTCTACGGCGATCCCTTTCTGATCGTGCTCGACGAGCCCAACGCCAACCTGGACGCCGACGGCGACCTCGCGCTCACCGAGGCCATGGCGGAGATGAAGCGGCGCGGCTGCGTGATCGTCGTGATGGCCCATCGGCCGAGCGCGATCGAGGCCGCCGACAAGCTGCTGGTCCTGCGCGGCGGACGCCAGCAGGCCTTCGGTCCCAAGGCCGAGGTCCTGGCCGCCACGACGCAGCCGGCGCCGGCCCTCGACAACAACGTCGCCACCTTGCCGAAGAGGAGCGTGTCATGAGCACCGAGCTCGTACTCAAGTCTGGCCAGGACGCGCTTGCGGCCGGATCGGGAGCGCCCCGGGACGACTCGCGGCCTTACGTTTGGATCGGCTTACTGCTGCTGTTCGGACTCCTGGGCGGCATCGTCGCGTGGTCGGCGAACGCGCAGCTCGATGGCGCGGTGATCGTGCCCGGCACCTTCACCGTCGAGTCCAACCGCAAGACCCTGCAGCACCTCGAGGGCGGCATCGTCAGCGAGATCCTGGTCAAGGACGGCCACCGGGTCGAGGCAGGCCAGGTCCTGCTGCGTCTGGACGGCACGGTCGACCGCGCCAATAGCGAGGTGATCGCCGGCCAGCTCGACGAGCTGATCGCCTGGCGCGCGCGCCTGCGGGCCGAGCGCGCGGACGCCGCGAGTTTGCGCTTCCCGCCGGAACTGCTGGCCCGCCAGGGCGAGGCGGGTGTCGCGGCGATCCTCGCCGGCCAGGCGGATCTCTTCGCCGCGCGCCGGGCGGCGCGGTCCGGGCAGGTGGCATTGCTGACGCAGCGCATGGCCCGCTTCGCCGAGGAGATCGAGGGCCTCGAGGCTCAGCGCGCCTCGAGCGAGCGCCAGATCGGCTTCGTCGAGGAGGAGCTGGTCGGTCTGCGCAAGCTCTTCGAGAAGGGCTATGCCCGGCTGCCGCGCATCCTGGCGTTGGAGCGGGAGGCCGAGCGCATCCGCGGCGAGGTGGCGGAGCATGCCGCGGGGATCGCGCGGGCGCGCAACGGCATCGATGAGCTGAAGCTCGAGCGTCTGCAGGCCGAGCGGGAGTTCCAGGAAAGGGTGACCACGGAGCTGCGCTCCATCGAGCCGCGCATCGCTGCCCTGGTCGAGCAGCAGGTCGCCGCCGAGCAGCGCCTGAGCCGGGTCGATCTGCGCGCGCCGCGAGCCGGCGTCGTCGTCGGGCTCAAGGTCAACACGATCGGCGGCGTCGTTCGGCCAGGCGAGGCGATCCTCGATCTCGTGCCGGAGGGAGAGCCGCTGGTGATCGAAGCCCGCGTGCCGACCGCCGATGTCGACAAGGTGGCCCAGGGGCAGGCTTCGCGGGTCCGGCTCTCGGCCTTCGACCAGGACAGCACGCCGGAGATCTCCGGCGAGGTGGTCTCGGTCTCGGCCGACAGCTTCGCCGACGAGGCCACCGGCCTACGCTACTACAGCGCACGCATCCGCCTGAACGATCGGGAGCCCATGGGCGGCATCCCGGAGCTCGTGCCCGGCATGCCGGCCGAGGTGTTCATCAACACCGGCAGCCGTACGGCGCTGAGCTACTTCGTCAAGCCCTTCACCGACCGGCTCGCCCGGACCTTCGCGGACGGCTGACCGCTGGCGTCTCCCGAGCGCTCGGTCTAGAAGTCGGGGCCGGCCTCGCGCCGGCCCCGACATCCGTTGCGAGCGCCGTCAGCATGCTGGAAGACTGCCTGAAGGGCATCCGCGTCCTCGATCTGTCCCAATACCTGCCCGGTCCCTACGCGGCGCAGATCCTGGCCGATCTCGGCGCCGAGGTGGTCAAGGTCGAGCCGCCGGCCGGCGATCCCATGCGCAGCTTCGGCCCGATCGACGGCGACGGCCTCTCGGCCTTCTACAAGCTGATCAACGCCGGCAAGACCGTGGTCCGGCTCGACCTAAAGGCCGACGAGGACAAGGTCGCTTTCTCCAACTTGGTCGCGGCCGCCGACGTGCTGGTCGAGTCCTTCCGACCAGGTGCGCTGGACCGCCTCGGCTTCGGACCGGCAGTGCTCAAAGGCCTGAACTCGCGGCTCGTCCACTGCGCGCTCTCGGGTTACGGCCAGACCGGGCCGGGTGCGCTCAAGGCCGGGCACGACCTCAACTACATGGCTCTGGCCGGCGGGCTGGCGAGCTCGGGCACGGTGGAGGCCCCCGTAATGGCCTATCCGCCGACCGCCGACTTCGCCAGCGGCCAGCAAGCAGCGCTCACGACGCTGGCGGCGCTTCTGCGCAGAGAGCGAAATGGCGAGGGCGCCTTCCTCGACGTGAGCTTGGCCGAGACGGTGCTCGCCTGGCAGGCCTTGCCGATGACGTCGGCCCTACGCCCGGACCACGCGCCGACGCGTGGCGAGGCCCTGCTCAACGGCGGTGCGGCCTGCTACCGGATCTACGAGACCGCCGACGGCAAGTTCGTCACCCTGGGCGCGCTCGAGCCGAAGTTCTGGGAGAACTTCTGCCGTGCCGCCGGCGACGAGGCCTGGATCGATCGGCAGTGGGAACCGCTGCCGCAGAAGGCGCTGATCGCCGAAGTGGCCGCCGCGGTCGCGGGGCGCACGCGGGCCGAATGGGAGCGGTGCCTGGCAGACGTGGACACCTGCTTCCATCCTGTCCTCGAGCCGCAAGAGGTGCCCGACCATCCGCAGGTCGCCGCGCGCGGTCTGGTGCGGCGATGCGAAGGTGCCGATCCGCGAGTCGAAGTTCGGTTCCCCGCGTTCCTGGACGGCGAGCCGGCAGAGCCCCGCCGGCCGCTCTTGGAACAGGATGTGTCTGCATTGTTGGACCGCTGGCGAGGGCCTCATTCTTAGACGGCCTTTCTTGTCCGCTCTGCGGACGCCCCCAAGGCTTTTTCTCATCCTGGGAGCGGCCGTCAGGGCGCGTCTCGAAGGACGCACAGCGGTCATGCAGCCCTGATCGGGGAAGGTGCCTCGACCGACCTAAATCTCGTCGTAATCCACCACCACCCGCTCGGTCAGCGGGCGCGACTGGCAAGTGAGCACGAAGCTGGCCTCGAGCTCCCAGGGCTCGAGCGAGTAGTTGTTCGCCATCTCGACCTCGCCCTCGACGATCTTGGCCCGGCAGGTGCAGCACATGCCGCCCTTGCAGGAGGAGGGCAGCTCGATGCCTTGGCGGTGGGCGGCGTCGATCACGTTGCCGTCGCCGGCCGCCATGCGGAAGCTGTGACGATGGCCGTCGTAGACCGCCTCGATCGCGGCGCCCGCCGCGGCGACCTCTTGGGCGCGGGCCGAGGGCGCGCTGCGTAGCACGCCGCCATCGGCCGGCGTGAAGAGCTCGGCGCGGATTCTCTCCGGGGCCACGCCGAGGCCGGTGAGCGCCTGGCGGGCCTGCTCGGCCATGTCGCCCGGACCGCAGAGGAAGACCGCATCGACCGTCGCCGGATCGAACAGCTTGGCCTGCGCGAGTGCGCTGACGCGCGCGCCATCGAGCCGGCCGTGCAGGAGCTGCACGTCTTGGCCCTCGCGGCTCAGCACGTGGACGAGGGTGAAGCGCTCAAGAAAGCGATCCTTCAGGTCCTCCAGCGCCTCGCGGAACATGATCGTGGCGGTCGCCTGATTACCGTAGAAGACGGTGAAGCGGCTGGCGGGCTCGCGCTCCAGCACGCTCTTGACGATCGAGAGCACGGGCGTGATGCCGGAGCCGGCGGCGAAGGCGACGTAATCGTGTGCCACGACGCCGTTCATCGCCGCGGTAAAGCGGCCCTCCGGCGGCATGACCTCAAGCGTGGCTTGCGGCACGAGATTGTCGTTGGCGAAGCTGGAGAAGCGGCCGCCTTCGACCTTCTTGATCGCGACCCGGATCTCGCCATCGTCGAGGCCCGAGCAGATCGAATAGGTGCGCTGCACCGGCTCGCCATCGATCTCGGCGCGCAGGGTGAGGTACTGTCCCGGCGTGAAGCGATAGGCCTCGCGCAGCTCCTCGGGGATCTCGAAGGCGAGCGAGACCGACTCCGGCGTCTCGCGGCGCACGTCCTTGACGGTCAGGCGGTGAAAGCGGGACACGGCAGTTTCCTCAGATGCACTTGAAGTAGTCGA
>JAKSDN010001043.1 GCA_022360075.1 Kiloniellales bacterium
CAGCGCATCGGCTACGAGCCCAACGACTGCGCCCTGATGCAGCGCTGGCTCGCCGAGACGGGCGCGCCCAAGGCGGTCGAGGACGCGCGGCCCGACGGCCGCATCGAGGTCACCATCACCTATCTCGAGATGACCGCACGCCCCACGCTGGCGCCGGTAACCCTGCCGCACACGCGCAGCGCCGCCCTGCTCCGCGCCGAGCAGCCGACGCTATCGTTCTACCGCTTCCTCTACAGGACGATCGGTGCGCCCTGGCTCTGGTGGGAGCGCCGGGCCCTCGACGACGCCGCGCTCGAGGCCATCATCAAGGACGAGCAGGTCGAGCTCTACGTGCTCTATCTCGACGGCGTGCCCGCCGGCATGGCCGAGCTCGACCGCCGCGAGGAGCCCGACATCGACCTCGCCTACTTCGGCCTGATGCCCGACTTCATCGGCCTCGGTCTCGGCCGCTACCTCCTGGTCAATGCCGTCGACATCGCCTGGTGCCACGAGCCCGCGCGCCTGCTGGTCAACACGAACACATTGGACCACCCCAAGGCCCTGCCGCTCTACCAGCAGTGCGGCTTCAGGCCCTACCAACAGAAGCGCATCCTGATGGACGATCCGCGGCTGAATGGGTTGATCGTTGGGTGACTGAGCGACGGCCCGGAAACGCTGATCCCAAGGTTATTGGACCGGCGCTTCCGACACTGCCGGCCTCATCGCGCTAACCGGTGCGATCCTCTGTTAGGCTCCGCTCGAGATGCCGGCCATATCTGGAGCAGATGAAGTATACGACAGAAAAAACGGCCGCTATGAACAAGTAGACCTCCACTTCGGCGCCCCACCAGTCGCCAGCCATAGTGATCGAAATGTGAAAGAACACGACGCCTAGCAAACCGGTGAACGCTAAGAGAGTCGTGTCCTTTAAGTGCTCGATGAAGGCCATGACCATGCCGGGCGCGGAGGATCGAACGGCTCGTGGCATTCCACTCCAGGAAAGCAACCGCAATGACGCTGGATCTTCTCTTGTCGTCCCTGAAGATGCCGTACCCGAAGGGTAGTTCAGGCAACCGCCAAAAACGTCGGCGAGCCGAACCGCCGACAGCAGGGCAAACAACAAGATCACATGCACAACCGGATCCGACCGGATTTCCAGCGGCGCGATGAAAATCGGCAGCAGCAATCCCGCTTTCAGAAACACGATCGGCGGCAGGCCGCGAACGAATTCGACGACCAGAATCGAGAGTCCGCATATGACCGGCAGACCTGAAAGGCGGCCACAAGCGAGCAGATAGCCCACTGGCAATGCAAGCAAGAAGCCGCCGAAGGCGACAACGATATTCAGTACGAGACCGCCTATGCTCGACGGCTGGACCGGCTCCAGTCCGAGCTTACCCCACAAGAGAACGTACGCAACTATGGGGAACGTCGCCGGCAACAACAGAAGTTGCCCGCGAAATGGAATGTTGCTGACGAAGATGGGCAGCAAGGCTGGGATCAAGAGAGCCAGAACGAGATCGATCCGCCAACGCTGCGCTTCGGGATAGATGCCGTAGAGGAGCTTGTCGAGATTGACCACCAAGACGGCCCAGCAAGCCCCATCGCCGAGCTCCCTGCATTCCTTCATCGATTGCGCAGTGATCACCGAGTCCAGGACGAACCAGTCGATCATCGGCGGGACCACCAAGTAGAGCAGGTAGACGCAGAACAGCGTCAAGGCCGTGTCGAGAGGTGTCGAGAAAAAGCTCCTTCTCACCCATGTAGTCACCTTGCGCAGCGAGACCGGCTGCGCGGAAGTGGATCTAGCCGGCCACCCATCTTCTTCCGCCCGACCATCCCCGCGCATTGCGCTCGTTGCGAGCCCTTTGCGCTCCAGCCATCTGTTGTACCAGGCACACAGCAACGCAAGTGGCAACGAGATGGCGAGAAAGACCAACATTAGGATTGATATACACTCGAACACTCGGCCCGTTGCGTTCATCGAATAGCGGCCAATGACCTGGAAGACATCTGTGTAGGCAACGAGACCAGCGAGCGACGAATTCATCGCAAGATCCAAGTATTCCCGAATCAATAGCGGGGGGAAACGGCTGCGCAAAGGAGGCCAGTTCGGCAAGACCGTGCTCTTGCCCGGGTCATGGAGCCCCTCACCCGATCTAGCCGGCGCCCGGCGGCTTGCCGATCGCAGGATTTCGGCGATCCGCGCGCCCGAATAGAAGGAAATGCCAAGACAGATCGCCAGGAACGGCGTTCCCAGTACCCAACCACCTTCGGGACCCGAACTCGTGAGCACCGGCCACTCAAGGGGAACAGGAGCACCCGAAGCGAAAAAAACGATGCTCGGCAACCCGACAATCGGAGCTGCGCCAGCGGAAATAGACGATATCGCCGACAGGGTCCCACCCCGCATCTGGGCGACACGACGCCTGACAAGCACGGCAATCGGGACGGCGACAACGAAAGCCAAAAGAACCAACCAGAACTCCGGCTCCAGCTGAGGCCGAGGCAGCACCAATTCGCGGTTCCAGTAGTAGATGCCAGGAACTATCTCCGTCGGCTCTCTGCGCCAAGGCAGGAGCCTAAGAATCTGGTACCATAGAAGAATTTGGAGCAAGACGGGCACGCCCTGCAAAAGGTCGATGATCGAACCAGCCAATCAGCGTGAGAGCAAACTGCCCGAAAGCCGCAGGCCATGAAGGATGATCCCAATCAACGTGGCCAAGACGATGCCGCAAGCGGCGACGAGGGCCGTGTTCGTGATCCCAACAAGGAGCGCCCGCCAATGGGAGCTCTCTTCGTCATACTCGATGAATTGCTGTTTGACTTTGTAGCCGGTGGCGTCGTCGAGAAAGTCGAAACCGACTTCGATGCCCAGCCGATCGATGTTGCGGATCGTGTTATCGAAGCTGGACAGGAACAAAGCCAACAATCCGAACAGGACCGCCGTTTGCACAAAGATCCCGCGTAGCTTGGCATTGCCAGCGAGCCGCCTAAAAACCGGGTAAACTCGCGACTCCCGCTGGGCCAGATTCCCGTCCTTCCCCCGTTCGCTTGGCATGTGCCAAGCTTACCAAATTGACGAGACCAACAGGAAGTTCCGCGCCTCAAACACCCTGGGTGAGCTGAATGAAGGCTCCGTTCCTGAACTCACCATTGTGTGTACTGGCTTTGGTGTTAGCGGGCGCGCGATCGGACTTCGACCGCGTAGATCTGCACGGGCGCCTGCCGTCCTTTGACGCGCTGTTCTGGCAGGGCTCGTACGTCGATTTCCGGAGGCAAGCGCTTCTTTACGGCCTCGGAAATCAATAACGCCTTTCCGACGGATTTGCACGCATCCTGAATGCGGCTTGCAACGTTCACCGTATCGCCGATGACGGTGTATTCGAGCCGGGCCTCGGTTCCGATGTTCCCGGCGATGACGGGGCCGAAGTGGATGCCGATGCCATGTCTGATTTCGGCCAGGTTTCGGCGCTCGCGCTCGACGTTGAGCTCGGCCAGCGCGTCGTTCATCGCCAAGGCAGCGCGAACCGATCGTTCGGCATCGTCTTCGCTCGGATCCGGTGTGCCGAAGGTCACCATGATGGCATCGCCGATGAACTTGTCGATCGTACCGCCGAAGCGGAAGATCACTTCGACCATGTGCGTATGGTACTGGGACAGAAATTCGACGACCTCCGAGGGCGGCAGGTTCTCCGTGATGGTGGTGAAGTCGCGAAGGTCACAGAACATGACGGCGACCTCCTGCGTCCGTCCGCCGACGCCGAGCAACGATTCGGCCTCCTCGGAGACGCGAGAGACGACACCGGGTGAAAAGTACCTTCCGAGTTGAGCGTTGGCGACTTCGAGCCGGACCCCCTGTACCACGGTGCGGCGTGCGATCAGTGTGAGATAGCCCATGGCCGCGCCGGTAACGGCGATGATCAGCATACTGGTCAAGGCGAACTCGACGCTGACCGCGGGCCCCAACGCCACATCGACGAAATCGGACGAGACGATCGTGCGCGGCTCATGTAGCACGAAGACGAGAAGCGCCAGATGGACAGCGACGCCACCGGCGGCAACCACGAGCGGGTAAAGAGGACGAATGGCCAGTGCGTTCAGGGCGACGAGCCCCAAAGTGACCACCGTAAGCTGCGTCTTCAGCATATAGGCCGGAGGCACGTCTGGTCCGCCGACCGACAAGTACCAGACGACGGGGAGGGCGCTTAGGATTGCAACATCTATGAAGCATCCAGAAAGCCCGACCGTTCCCACGAACTTGCGACGAGCGAGCAGTGCGAGGCAAAGCCAGACAGCGGCGAGCGCGAGAATGGCGATGACCGTCGCGGCGATTTTCTCGAAGAAGCTGACTCCGACAATCCAGTGGGTTGCCGCCATGATCAGCACGAAGACGCCCCGCACGATGGTGAGCGTGCGGACGCCTTGCCGTTCCCGCTCGAAGAGTAGCTCTTCGGATCGAGTTGCTCGGCGCGCCCCGGTCATTTGGCTAGGTTAGCCCTGCATGATCGCTACCGCTATGCCTGGGCAGTTAGACAGCCGTCGAACACGCCTTGATGTGAGCGCTTGGAAGGAATAAGAGCGTCTGGACAGCCGAGTGCGCTTGGGTCAGACGCGCGTCACTTAGAGCCTGGCTCGAAACGACTCCAGTAAGACCTATGAGTTGCCACACCTCGTTTGTCATCACCGGGCTTGACCCGGTGATCCAGAGTGGCGCCTGGTTCAAGCGAAGTCTGGATTGCCGGATCAGGTCCGGCAATGACAAGTGAGGGGGCCTTTCTTCAAGCTCTTGTTCTGAAGCCAATCGTTTTTGGTCAGGCTCATCGCGAGGAGCTGTGCGGTTCCGCTTTACATTGAGTCTCGGATAGTCGGAATTTGCAGCGTGGAATACCACCAAGACCTGGACCGTAGCCAGCCGGCTGCGCCACCGCCCCTCACGCAGCCCTCAGCCGATACCCCGCCCCGCGCACCGTCTGCAGCTTCCCGCCCTCCTCGCCCAGCTTGCGGCGTAGGCGGCCGACGTAGACGTCGACGATGTTGGTGAGCGGGTCCTCGCTCGCGCCCCAGACGCTGTTCAGGATGCGCTCGCGCGAGAAGACGCGGCCGGGCTTGGAGAGGAAGAGCTTGAGGATCTCGCGCTCCTTCGCGGTCAGGTCCAGCAGCTCGCCGTCGACGGTGGCTTCCAGGCTCTCCAGGTTCAGGCTGATGGCGCCGGCGCGCAGGACCGTCGCCGGCTCCGGCTCGGCATAGCAGCTCGAGCGGCGCGCGAGCGCCTCGACGCGGGCGATCAGCTCGTCGAACTCGAAGGGCTTGACCATGTAGTCGTCGGCGCCGATCCGCAGGCCCTCGACGCGCTCGTCCAGCGCGTCGAGCGCCGAGAGGATGAGGATCGGGGTGAAGTCGCGCCGGGCGCGCAGCTTCCGGCAAAAGGCCTGGCCCGGCAGCCCCGGCAGCATCAGGTCGAGCACGATGACGTCGAAGCGCTCCTGCACGGCCAGCTCCTGCGCCGTCTCGGCGTCGGGCGCATGGGTCACCATCCAGCCTTCGCCGCGCAGGCCGCGCAGAATGAAATCGGCGACCCGCGCCTCGTCTTCGATCAGCAGTACGTTCACCGGCCGCGTCCCTCTGCGGCCCTGTTGCGGGAGATTGTTTTTGTTTGCGATGCGACAATACGATGCAGTGGCGGAACCATTCGAGCGTCCCCTCCAATTCACAATCGATGTTCAAAACGATAACGCAGCCGACTTAGGGCTATTCCTCCACAAGCTGTGACAAGATTCGGGCGGCAAGCGCGGCCGTCGAATGAGGGCTCCGCGACCCTGTCTCAAACCAAGGATCGTTGGTGCTGACCTTTGCTGCGAAAGCGGCATTCACTCACCCCCAGTCGAGAAGCGGACCAACGCGCAAGGGCCCAGCGCCGATCGCGGGTTCCGCCGCTCAAGCGGAACGGCGCGATCGCCCGCTAGGACGCGGCCGCGAGCCGGGGGCGGCTTGGCAGGGTGAAGCGGGCTTGCACGCCCTCGCCCGGCGCGCTCGTCAGGGCGATCCGGCCGCCATGGGCCTCGACGATCGCCTTGGCCACCGGCAGACCGAGTCCGGCGCCCCCGTCGTAGCGGATGGCGGCGTTGGAGCCGCGGAAGAAACGCTCGAACACGTGGTCGAGCTCGTCTTCGGTCAATCCCGGTCCATCGTCGGCGACCGTGACGGCATAGCCGCCGGGGGTCTGGTCGAGCCGCACGTGGACCTCTTGGCCCCCATAGCGCAGCGCATTCTCCAGCAAGATGGTCACGACCTGCTGGACGCGTCGAGGATCGGCCCGCAGCTTGGCCGGCGCCACCGCCGCCTCGTAGGTTACCGACTTCGCGATGTCATCGAGCGCCCGGCCGGCCTCGACCGTCCGCTCGACCAGCTCCGCGAGATCGACCTCGCGCGGCTGGATCCTGACCTCGTCGCTCTCCTGCCGCGCGACGAACAGCAGGTCGTCGACGATCCGCGCCGTGTGATCGGCCGCCTCGCGCGTGCGCATCAGGACCTCGCGGTACTCCTCGATCTTGCGGTCCCCGCTGCGCAAGGCGACGTCGGCCTCGCCGCGAATGATGGTCAGCGGCGTGCGCAGCTCATGGCTGACATCGGCCAGCAGGCGTTTGCGGTTCGACTCCGTCTGCTGCAAGGTCTTGAGCAGCTTTTCGAGCTGGGCGGTGCGCCGCGAGATCTCCTGCTCCAGCGCGTCGCGCGACGCGCTCAAGAAGTCCTGCCGTTCGGCGACCTTGGCCGTCATCTGATTGAAGGCCTGCGCGACGCGGTCAAGCTCGGTGTCGCCCGGCGCGTCGATCCTGTGACTGAGGTCCCCCTGCCCGACCGCCTCCGCGCCGCGCAGAAGCCGCTGCAAGGGCTTGGTCAAGGCGCTGCGCAACAGAAGAATGCCGAAGATCGCGGTGACCGCCGCGATGAGACCCGCCAGGACCGCCGCCCGCTCGTAAAGGGCGACGGCCGCCCGCATCTCCGCCTCGGTCTCGGCCACTTCCTCTTGCTCCTCCGCGAGCGCCTCGGCGAGGAGGGCCTGGAAATCCGAATCGATCTCTTCGTCGAGGATCTCCGAGAGGCGCGCCTCGAAGCTCGACGGATCGCCGGTATTCGCGCTGTGCTGCAGGCGCGAGAACTCCCGCAGCAGGAACTCGATCTGCCGTTCGATCTGGGCGAGGAGCTCGAGCTCCTCGATCTCCTCCTCGCCGACCAGCTTGACCTCTTCGGCGATGAGCACGCGAAGCGTGCTGATGTCGGTGCGGATCTCCTTCAGCAGCGCCGCTTCGCCGCGGCCTTCATCGCGGTCGCCGATCAGCAGGGCATCGCCGAACTGCTTGAAGAGCTGATAGGTGTGGCTGGAGAGGGCGAGGTATTGCTCGTGAACCCGGTGCGCGAGTCGCGAACGCTCGAGGTGATGCTCCGCCGAACGCGCGCTCCAGAAGGCCATGAAGGCGCAAACCAGGGCGATGGCCAGCAGCCCGCTGAACGAGAGCGTGAGCTTCGTCAGGTAGCGCAGGTTGGGCCGCCAGCGCCTCATGCGGCTTGGCGCGGCGCGAAGAAGCGCGCCGTTGCCCCCTTTCCGGCGAGCAGCTCAGCCGGCGGTCCGACCTCGACGATCCGGCCGTCCTCGACGAACCAGAGCAGATCCATGCGCCGCGCGAGCGCCAAGTTGTGCGTGATCACCAGGGTCGTCGCGTCGCTCTCCCGCACCAGGCGCTCGACCAGTGCCGGGCCGTCGGCGTCCAGCGCGTCGTCGGGCTCGTCGAGCAGCATGAGCCGCGGGGCCGAAAGCGCCGCGCGGGTCAGCAGCACCCGCCTCGCCTCGCCCGCGGAGAGATTGCGCCCGGCTTCGGAGACTTTGCCGTCGAGACCGCCGAGGCGGGCGATCACCTCTTTCAGCCCGAAGGCCTCGGCCTTGGCGAGAACCGCGGCGTCGTCGGGCGGCGTCGCGGCACCCATGGTCAGGGCCCGGCGCAGGCTGCCGGCGAGGATCGGCGAGCGCGTGCCGACCAGGGCGATCGTCTTGCGCCTTTCGGCCGCACTCAGGCCGCTGGGTGCTCGCCCGCCCAGGCTGACCTCGCCGCTCTGCGGCTGTTCCAATCCGGCGGCCAGCGCGAGGAGCGTCGACTTGCCCGCTCCGTTGCCGCCGACGATGGCGACCTTCTGTCCGGCCGCGGCCTCGATATCGATGCCCTCGAGCACGCTCGCCGTGACTTCGGAAAAGCGCAGCGGCTGCGGGCGATCGGCGAGCGGCGCCGGTGCCTCGATGCGTGGGCGATCGAGCTTCGGCGCCGACAGGATCGCCTCGCACTTGTCGCGCGCGGCCACCCAGGCGCGGTGGCGGTCCCAGACACCGGCAAGATCGCGCAGCGGCTGGATCATCAAGCCGATGGCGGCCAGCGCGCCGGCGGCCTCGGCGCCCGGGGCGCCGCTGCGCAGCGCGACGAAAAAGACGGCGGCCGCCGCGAGCCCCGAGGCAACGTCCGGGACCGCGCGCAGCAGTGCCGCGCCCCTGGCCCGGTCCAAGGCCGAGGCGATGAGCTTCTCCGTTCGACGGCTGAGGTGCGAGGCTTCGATACCGCTGCGTCCGAGCAATCGCAGCTCGGGCGCGTGGGGGATGCGCTCGCTCATGTCGGCGGCCAGGCGCGCCCGCCGCGCCCTCAGGCGACGGTGGACCGGCCCCAGGCGCGGCCCCGCCAAAGACATCGCGATCAGGCCGCAGGCGATGGGAACCGCGGCGGCCAGGCCCAGATCCGGGTTGAGCAGGAAAAGCACGCCACCCGCCACCGGCAAGACGATGCTGGCCGATACCAAACGGGCGATCCCGAGGCTCACCCAGCCGCGCACGGCCGCGAGATCGCCGACGAAGCGCATGGCGAGCGCGCCGCTCCTGCGGCGCGCCACATCGCGCGCCGACATCTGGGTGAGGTGCATGAAGAGCCTGAGCCGCAGGGAGGCGGCGTAGTCCTGGCCGACGCGCTCGGCCACCACGCGCTCGACGACGCGCAGCATCGCGATCGCAAGGCCGACCGCGGCGACGAGGCCGAGCGCCAGCAGCGGCAGCTCGGCGCCGCCGTCGCGCAGCGCTGCGAAGACATCACGCGTCGCGAAGGCGGCGATGCCGGCCGCGGCGGCCTGCCCCAGAGCGAGGACCGCAACCAGCGCGATGCTGCGCCCGCGACCCTCGCCGGCGATGCGCGGCAGATGGCTCATGCCGCCACTCCGACCTCTACGGCATCCTCCGTTGCGCCACGAAAGCTGGACTGGCTGAGGATCTGCGCCAGGAGCGCGTCGGCCTGATCCGCGTCACAGAGCGACTCGCGGGTGACGACACGCACGCCGGTGGCCGCCTCGGCCTCGTCCGCGCCCAGCGGGGAGCAGCTCACCATGCCGGTGAGGACCGCAGGCTCGATGCCCATGGCCCGGAGCGTCGCGCAGCCCCCGGAGGCGGCCAGCGCATCGGGCGCGGCGAAGATGACGCCGGCGAAGCCGTCGCGGACCCGCGGCTTGTTCAGCAGATGGGCCGTTTCCTTCTGGAACAGCCCGTCGGCGAGCTCGACCACCGCGACGTTGCAGCCTTCGCGCGCGGCGTGGGCCAGGAGGGTGTCCAGTCCGGCCTCGATCCGCTCCAGCGGCTGCAGATAGGTGGAGACCATGCCGGCATCGGTGAAGTCGGCGACGTAGCGCGCGCCGGTGTCGACATAGGCGTTGAAGTCGCCGAAGGCGCCGGTGCCCGTGGCCTTGATCGCCGCGACGCGATGGCCCGCCCGGCTGAGACCGTGCGCGAGCGCGGCGACGGCCGTCGTCTTGCCGGCGTTCATCGAGGCACCCACGACCGTGACGACGGTCAGGCCGACCGGCCGCGTGGCCCGGTCCAGCGCGTAGCCGGCGGCGTTGATCACCTGGCCCGATTCACCGGCCAGGAGGCCGAGCGGGACCACGCGGGTCGGCGGTGCCATGCGGGCGTGACGGCGTCTCATGCGTCCCAGAACGCCGCCGCCGGCCAGCATGTCGGAGCCTTGGCGATCGAGCTCGGCCACGCCCTCGAACTGATCCGGGGCGTAGCGGTCGCCACAGGCCAGCACGACGAGGTCGTCGACATAGAGCTGCGAGGGACGGCCCTCGGCCAACTGGATCTTCTTGTGCGAGCCGATGCACTCGACCCGGCCCAACACGAGATCGCCCGAGACGGCGTCGGCGAGTCCGTCGGCCAGGCGAACCGCGTCGTCGCGCATGACGCGGCGGGTCGCGAAGGCCCACTTCGCCCGAGCCAACATGTCCGACGTATTGGGGGTGAATCCTGTCATTCCGTTTCTCCTGGATCTGTCCGGCACCGAGGTGACGTCCGATTAACGCTGATACCTAGCTTGAGGCGTTTCGCTGAAGTCGGCTTGTCGGCACGATGAACGGCGTCGCAAGCCCACATGAACAGCGCCTGAATGGCGCGACGAGCATCATGCGACCGGTCTCGGCGGGGCCTCGTCCCGCCGGCTGTCGCTTTGCGCCGAAGACGAGGCGGATTGATCCGGCAAGACCAGGCGATCGAGGCCGCCGCGCCGAACGCAGGCGCGGAAGTCGTGGCCGCAGCGCGGCAGCAGCGCCATCGCCACGCGCGGGGCAATACCGCGCTCCCTCGCCGCCCGGCGTAGCGCGTCCGCCCAGCCGATCGCGCGGGCGACACGGTCCCTGCCCTGCTGCCGATCGATCTCCGGGCCGCTGCGGGTGTTGGGGTCGGGCAGGTTGTCCCGCTCTCCGACGCAGACTTGGATCGGCAGACGCAGGAACCGCTCGAGGCCGCCGGCAAGGCGCGGTCCCCAATCGTCGGCGCGCCCGGGCCTCGCCGCGAGGCCGTAGGGAAAGGTCGCGCCGTCGGGAAAGGTGTACCAGCCCGCCGAGGCTACGGTCAGGCGCGTCACCATGGTGGGATAGAGCATGGCGAAGCGGTGCACGAACTGCGCGCCGCCGGAAAAGCCGGCCAGCTCGACATCCGGCGTGCCCCAGATACCCGCCGCGCGCAGCTCCGCCAACAAGGCCAACAGAGCGAGGTCCGCCCGTCCCTTGCGCACGACCTGCTGATAGCGAGGCCAGTGATCGGCATCGAAGAGCGGCGCGATGACCGGGCGGCCGAGCGCCGTCGCCCGCGGCGCGAAGAGCGCGGCCTGATCCTTGGCGCAGCGCCGGATGCCGTGAACGGCGATCAGCGGCGGCGCCTCGGCCGAGATCCGGTCGGGCAGCGCCAGCCAGCAGGCAAGGGCCCGCCGCTCCTTTGCCGGCCGACGCAGAAGCGTGAAGGCGCTCGACGGCTGTGACACGGCGACCTCTGATAGAGCGTTCAGCATCCCGCTCATCCCCGCTCAAGCCGCCTCGCCGAGGACTTCGGCGGCCTGGGCTCGGGGCAAGAGGTCGAAGATCATGTGGACGCGATCCTGGTCGCCATCGTTGAAGGCCTCGTGGACCTGCTTGTTGTCGAACCACCACAGCTCGCCTTCACCCATGCGGACCTCCTCGTCGCCGGCCTTGAGCCAGGAGCCCCGCGCGGAGCGCAGCACCAGGTGATAGCGGTTGCGTACCCGGTAGTAGTCGCCGCGGTCGATGTGCGGATAGACGCGCCGGCCGGCCGGCAGGCAGACGATC
>JAKSDN010001177.1 GCA_022360075.1 Kiloniellales bacterium
CCTCTCGCCGCTCTTGGTCGAGGAGATGTTCGCGTTGATCAAGCGGCTGGCCGAACGCGGCCTGACCATCATGCTCGTCGAACAGAACGTCGTACAGTCGCTCGAGATCGCGTCGCGGGCCTACATCCTTGAAAACGGCCGCGTCGTGAAGTCGGGCGATGCCGCCGAGATGAGCAACGACCCCGAACTGCGCCGCGCCTATCTCGGCCTTTGAGCCGGCAGTGTCGCTATGCGGCCGACGCCCCTCTCCGCGCTCGTCACCGACCAATCTCGGCTGAGGGCCTGTGAAGCTTTGGTGACGCCGTACAGGCTCACAGGCGCTTGAATTGACCTCGATGCGCCCTAGGGTTAACGTTGTTGCAGGGCACCCGTTTTGAAAGGAACGATTTGATGCAGAAAACCCTCGCTGCGGCCGTTGCCGGCCTCGCGATCATCGGTTTCACCGTTCCGGCCCTTGCTTGCGGCGGCGGCATGAAGACGGCCGGCTCCGCGGGCTTGGAGATCGCTTCTGCCGACCAGGCCACCAAGCCGGTCCAGCAGACCCTGATCCCGACGGAGAAGAAGACCCAGTAGTCTCAAGCTCCCAATCGACGCTCGGAAGGCCGCTCCACCGAGCGGCCTTTCGTCATTTCGGGGCTGGCTTAGGCCTATCTCAAGGATCGGCGCGGCCTTCTTGCAAATCGTTCGTGGGCGGCGTAACACCGCTCACCAAACACGCCGCGCCGCGTTGCGGGGCGAACAAAGGATACAAACAGATGGGATATAGAGTCGCCGTTGTCGGCGCCACGGGAGCCGTCGGCCGCGAGATGCTGTCGACGCTCTCCGAGCGCGCCTTTCCCCTCGACGACGTCGTTGCGCTCGCTTCCGAGCGCTCGGCGGGCGTGAGCGTCTCCTTCGGCGAGGACGACGAGCTCAAGGTGCGCGACCTGGCGCAGTTCGACTTCAACGGGACCGACATCGTCCTGTCTTCGCCGGGCGCCAAGGTCTCGGCCGAGCATGCGCCGCGGGCCGCCCGGGCCGGCGCGGTGGTGATCGACAACACCTCGCAGTTCCGCATGGATCCCGAGGTCCCGCTGGTCGTGCCGGAGGTCAACCCCGACGCCATCGCCGGCTATCCCAAGCGCAACATCATCGCCAACCCGAACTGCTCGACCATCCAAATGGTCGTGGCGCTGAAGCCGCTGCATGATCTCGCCCGGATCAGGCGGGTGGTGGTCGCGACCTATCAGTCGGCTTCGGGCTCGGGCAAGGACGCGATGGACGAGCTCTTCAACCAGACCCGCGGCATCTACGTGAACGAGCCGGTGCGCCCGGAGATCTTCACCAAGCAGATCGCCTTCAACGTGATCCCGCACATCGACGCCTTCATGGACGACGGCTCGACCAAGGAAGAATGGAAGATGATGGTCGAGACCAAGAAGATTCTCGATCCCAGCATCAAGGTCTCGGCGACCTGCGTGCGCGTGCCGGTCTTCATCGGCCATGCCGAGGCGGTCAACGTCGAGTTCGAGAACCCGATCGAGGTCGAGGAGGCGCGCGAGGCCTTGCGCGCGCAGCCCGGAATTTCGGTGATCGACTATCGGCAGGACGAGGGCTACGTCACCCCGGCGGAAAGCGCCGGTGAAGATCAGGTCTACGTCAGCCGAATTCGCAGCGATCCGACGGTCGAACACGGGCTTTCGCTCTGGGTGGTTGCGGACAACCTGCGCAAGGGCGCGGCCTTGAACGCGGTGCAAATTGCTGAGAAGCTGACCGGCGACTATCTGAACTGAAAGGACCCCGATGGCCCTTGCGGATTCGCGCATCGTGGAGGGAGGGCCGCAGCCGCCCTCCGTCCAAAATGCGGCCGACCGCGAGTTCGCCCACGCCATCGCGCTGCATCAGGGCGGCCAGCTCGACGAAGCCCTGCGCTCCTATGCCCGCGTGCTCGAGCTCGAGCCTCTGCACCGGGATGCCCTGAACAATCTCGGCGTCGTGCTGCGCGCCAAGGGCCGGAACCTGGCGGCCCTCGCGGCCTACGAACGAGCGCTGGCCTTGCAGCCGGAAGACCCCGGCCTGCTGTGCAACATCGGCAACGTGCTGCGCGGCATGGGGCGCCTGGACCGGGCGCTTTCGGTGTTGCATCAGGCCGTCGCCCTCGCGCCCTCGGCACCGGCCATGCACCACAATCTGGGGCTCGCGCTGCGGGACCTCGGCCTGTTCAAGGATGCCCTGGCCTGCCTCGATCGTTCGCTTTCACTTTGGCCGAACAATGTCCGGGTGAAGCTCGACCGTGCCTTCACGCTGCTGTCGATGGGCGACTACCGCGGCGGTTTCGAGGGCCTCGAGGCTCGCTTCGACGTCTGGGGTGAAGCTCCCGACGACCGGCTGCCGCTGTGGAACGGCGGCAACCTGAACGGCCAGGCGATCTTGCTGCAGGCCGAGCGCAGTGCGGAAGACACGGTCCAGTTCATCCGCTTCGCCCCCTTCGTGCGGGCGCGTGGCGCCCGCGTGATCGTCGCCTGTCCCGCCGAGCTCAAGCGGCTCGTCTCGACCGCGGCCGGGGTCGACGCGGTGGCACCCTTTGGTGAAGACCCAGAGGCGGTCCACGGCGGGCCGATCCAGTGCCGCCTGCCGCTACTGTCCTCGCCCAAGGTCCTCGGGATCACGCTCGACAACTTGCCACGCCGTCCGGCTTACCTCTCAGCGCCCGAGCGCGCCGGCTTCGAGCTCAAGCACCCGGAGAGCGCGCGCCTGGCCGTCGGTCTGGTCTGGGCCGACCGCGAGAGCCAGGCCGGCGACGGCCTGGCGCTGCCCAGCCTCGCGCATTTCATGCCGCTGCTCGGCCGGGCCGACATCGCCAGCTACAGCCTGCAGACCGGGTCCCATGCCGGCGAGCTGCAGACCATCGGCGCCGTCGGGCTGGTCCATGACCTGAGCCATCTCCTGAACGACATCGACGATCTGGCCCGGATCGTCGAGCAGCTCGACCTGGTGATCACGGTCAACACCACCGTAGCGCAGCTCACCGCGGCCCTCGGTTTGCCGGTCTGGCTGGTCTTGCCCTATGCCAGCGACTGGCGCTGGGCGCTCGAGCCCGAGTCGACGCCCTGGTACCCGACCATGCGGCTGTTTCGCCAGCCCGCGTCGGGCGACTGGCAGGGCGCTTTCGATGCCGTCGCCCGCAAGCTGCACGCCCTGGTCGCGACCTGAACCCGAGGCCGAAAGAAGGACAGGCGGCGGTGAACGACTCCCCGCGAACGGCGAGCGAGCCGGAGGTCAAGGCGGCACAGGAAAGCCGGACGGCGGCGCTGCGCGACCTCGACAAGCTGCGCGCGACCGCGGTCCAGCTCCACAAGGAGAGCCGGCTGACCGAGGCCGTGGCCGCCTACGAGGCCTATCTCATTCGCCGGCCCCAGGACGCGCGGCTCTGGTCCAACCTCGGCGTCGCGCTGCGCAAGCTCAAACGTCTGGAAGCCGCCGAGGCCAGCTATCTGAGGGCGCTCGAGCTCGCCCCTGACCATCCCGACTACCTCGGCAACCTGGCGAACGTGCTCAAGGACTTGGACCGCCTGGACGAGGCCATCGCCGCCCATCGCCAGGCGCTGAGCAAGAAGCCGGACAATATCGACCTGCGCTTCAACTACGGCCTGGCCCTGCGCGAGGCGGGGCGTTTCGAGGAGGCGCTGGCGCAATTCGATACCTGCGTCGCCGCCGCGCCCGAGATGGCCAAGTATCACTGGGACCGGGCCCTGGCGCTGCTTCATGTCGGGCGCATGCAGGAAGGCTGGGACGCCTACGGCTGGCGCTGGAAGATCGGCGAGCTGCCGGCGCCACCTTACGAGACGCCCGAGTGGCGCGGTGAGGACGTGGCCGGCAAGACGGTCCTGCTGTTTCCCGAGCAGGGCTTCGGCGACACGATCCTGGCGAGCCGCTTCATCCCGCTGCTGAAAGCGCGCGGCGCCAACGTCATCCTCGAATGCAAGCCGCCGCTGCGGCGCCTCTTCGCCGGCTTCGAGGGCGTCGACCGGATCGTCGAGCCGAAGAGCCTGCTCGAGGGCTTCGACTACCACTGCTCCCTGATGAACCTGCCCGGCATCTTCCAGGCCCGGCTCGAGGCGCTGCCGCCGATGCCGCGCTTCGAGATCCCGCCGGCGGCACGCGACAAGATGACGCCGCTGATCAGGCTCGCCGGCGACCGCTTCAAGGTCGGCATCGTCTGGTCCGGCAGCGTGACCTTCAAGAACAACCGCAAGCGCTCCGTGCCGGCGAGCCGCTTCATGGCGCTGCTTAGAGTCCCAGGCGTGCAGCTCTACAGCCTGCAGAAGGGCCCGCGCGAGGAGGAGCTGGCGGCGCTCGGTGCCGGCCCGCTGATCATCGACATCGGCCGGCGCGTCGAGGACTTCGCCGAGACCGCCGCGGTGATCGACGAGCTCGATCTCGTGATCATGACCGACAGCTCGGTCGCTCATCTAACTTCGGCCCTGCGCAAGCCATTGTGGAACCTGCTCTGCCACGTCTCCTACTGGGTCTACGGACAGTCCGGCGAGACCACCCCCTGGTATCCCTCGATGCGGCTGATCCGCCAGCCCGTGGCGGGCGACTGGGACTCGGTCTTCTCCCGGGTGACCGAGAACCTGGCCAAGGCCGTCGCCCTCAAGAAGGCCGGGCGCTGGCCGAAGCACGTCTGATGCGCGTC
>JAKSDN010000943.1 GCA_022360075.1 Kiloniellales bacterium
GCCTGCTCTGGGCCTTCGGCCCGCCGATCCGGGCCTTCATCGAGAAGAACCTGGGCATGATGACCCTGCTCTTCTTCATCGCCCTGTTCGGCGGCTTCCTGGCCATCCGCTACGTGTTCTGAGCTCGATCAGGTGATTCGACACGGATGAACGCGGATCAACATGCATTAAGGGCCATCGGTGCGCACGCCGGCCTTGGTGCGGCCACACGAACGTCAAAGTCGCCCCCAAATCTGTACTACTAACTTCGAGATTCCTCGCGAGCTGCGAGGAATCTCGAAGTTAGTAGTACAGATGAGGAACGCAGGCGTGTGACGCGCCGCCGAGCTTCGGCACCCCTGTTTCGGCATCGATCCCGGCACCGGAATCCGTGTTCATCCTCGTTCATCCGTGTCGAACCCTCTCCCCGCTTGTCCAGGACCGGCCTGCCTGCCTATATCTGATCTGATGTCGATCGCGCTCGAAAACCCCCGCACCCCGCCGGCGCTGGTGGCGCTGGTCAGCTTCGGCGCACTGGCGGCGGCTTATGCGGCGCAGTATTGGGGCGGGCTCGAGCCCTGCGCGCTCTGCCTCTATCAGCGCTACGTCTACATGGCCGCGCTGGCGGTGGGGCTGGCTGGGCTGCTGCTCGCGGGCTCGCCGCGGCTCGGCCAAGGCGTGCTGCTGGCGGCCGGGCTGGTGTTCCTGGCCGGCCTGGCGATCTCGGCCTTCCATGTCGGCGTCGAGCAGCATTGGTGGCGCGGCACGGCCGGCTGCCATGCCCCGGCGCTCGACCTTAACGCCTCGGTCGCCGAACTGCGCGAACAGATGCTGGGCAAAAGCTTCACGCCCTGCGACGAGATCCCCTGGTCGCTGTTCGGGATTTCCATGGCCGGCTACAATGCGCTCGCGTCCCTGGCGCTGGCCGGTGCCAGCTTCTGGGCGGCGCGCCGCTTGGGCCGGGAGGGCCGCGCATGACCGAGGACAAGCCGCGACCGAAGCCGCCCGGGGTGACCGGCGAAGGCCGTCTGCCGGGCGATCTCGAGCCGCGCGCGCTGATCGAGCGCATGATCCGGGTCGACCACGCCGGCGAGTACGGCGCCCAAAGGATCTACGAGGGCCAGCTCGCCGTGCTCGGCCGCCGGCCCAGCGCGGCGACGATCCGCGAGATGCACGAGCAGGAAAAGCGCCATCTGGAGACCTTCGAGCGCCTGATGGTCGAGCGCCGCGTGCGCCCGACCCTGCTGCAGCCGCTCTGGCACGTCGCCGGCTTCGCGCTCGGCGCCGGCACCGCGCTGCTCGGCGAGAAGGCCGCCATGGCCTGCACCGTCGCGGTCGAGGAGGCGATCGACGAGCACTACGCCGAGCAAGCCGCCAAGCTCGGCGACGACGAGGCGGACCTGCGCGCCACGGTCGAGGAATTCCGCGCCGACGAACTCGCCCACCGCGACATCGGCCTCGCCCACGGCGCCGAGGAAACACCCGGCTACGGCGCCCTCTCCGGCGCCATCAAGGCCGGCTCACGCCTGGCGATCTGGCTGTCGGAGCGGATTTGAAGCGGCGCGGGCGCTGAGGCCATAGATCGCCGGTTTTCCGAGTCAGCCCGGAAAGTTGACTTTTTTCAGAGCACTACGTGCCCGAATCCTGCACGTTGGTGTCGTCCTCGGGCTTGACCCGAGGATCCATCGAGGTCCGAGACTCGGACCCCGATGGATTGCCGGATCAAGCCCGGCAACGACAATGTCGAGTTTTGGGGATTCTAGTGATGGATTCCGCCCCCGAAGCAGCCCTCGCCGAAACGCCTCCGCCCCCACTTCGGTAACCCGACTTTAAGGAACGGCACCCAGACTCCGTGGCGGGTCCCACTGCCACAGGCGATGAACCATGGCGCACAGCTACTCGGAAGACGAGGCCTTCTCGGTCTGGGCGAACGTGCTCGACACGATGATCGAAGGCGCCAAAGGCCTGAACGCGACGTCGGAGCGCCGCGAAAGGCGCGAGCTGCTGGACCGCGCGGCCCAAGCCGGCACGGGCACGCCCCGGCCCGCTTAGTCCTCCAGCTCGCTGTCCCAGTAGAGGAAGTCGCTCCAGCTCTCGTGCAAGAAATTGGGCGGGAAAGCCCGCCCGTTCTCTTGCAGCTGGAAGGTCGTCGGCTGGACGGCCGGTCTCAAGGGATGCATGCCGGTCTCGGCCGGCAGGCGGTCGCCCTTCTCCAGATTGCAGACCTGACAGGCGGTCACCACGTTGGCCCAGGTCGTGCGGCCGCCGCGCGAGCGCGGGATCACGTGGTCGAAGGTCAACTCCTCAGAAGGATAGTCGTCGCCGCAGTACTGGCAGACGAAGCGGTCGCGCAGGAACACGTTGAAGCGCGTGAAGGCCGGCCGGCGGTCGAGGTGGACATATTCCTTGAGCGAGATCACGCTCGGCAGGCGCATCTCGAAGCTCGGCGAGCGCACCACACGCTCGTACTCGGCGACGATGTTGACGCGATCGCGGAAGACGGCCTTGACCGAGTCCTGCCAGGACCAGAGCGAGAGCGGAAAGTAGCTCAACGGACGGAAATCCGCGTTGAGCACAAGGGCCGGGAAAGTCTCGGCCGATACCGTCACGCCGGGCACCTCCAGACTGTTGCCGGGCGGGCCGCGCCAAGCTGCCGCCGCGCCGCCAAAGCCTTGATACTGGAGTAGGACTCGAAACTCAACAGCCAGGTCCTTGAGGTCTCGACATTTAACGCCGCGGTCATAGCCGCCGCGGAACTGTAACATAATGCGGAAATCGAGCGGAATCGTGGCAACGCGCCCGCGGCCCGACCGACCACCTCAGCCGGTTTCGACCAGCCGCTTCAGCGCTTTCAACTGGCCGCCGTCGCTGCGGGCCATCAGATAGGCGATGAGGGGATGCAGCAGGCGCCAGGGAAAACCGCGGGCGGTGCAGCGGGCGTCGAGGGTGACGCGGGTACCGTGCTGGCTCGGCGCGCAACGGTATTCGTAGACGGCCGAGACGCCGCCCTCCTCGGAGGCCAGGGCGAAGCGGGATTCGGGCTCCCAGGCGACAATCCGGGCCTCGCGCGCCTGGCCCTTGCCGCGGGCAGAGGCGAGCGTGGTGATCAGGCGGCTGCCTTCGGCCAAGGGCCGCGGGTCGGCCGGCCGGACCTTGGCGATACTACCCATCCACAGCGGCATCCGCGCCGGATCGGTCAGGGCCGCCCAGACCAGATCCGGCGCGCTGGCGATCTCTTCGGTAACGACGAAGCCCTTGGCCATGACCCTACCTCCTGCAACCTCTTTCGTGGGCCGGAGACTAGGGCGCTGCGGTCGGCTACGTCTTGGACGGAATTTACCGCTTATACCAATCTGTATCGAAAATGACTCATGACGATGAGTTTCGTCATTGCGAGCGGAGCGAAGCAATCCATCTGGCTGCCAGCCGCACAGTGGTGCTGGATTGCCCAGTGGCGCCGAGGGGCCGGCTGAAGCCGGCTCGCAATGACGCTTGAGGTATAGGTCCGACTCGACTCAGCTCGGCATTAGAGCGCCGGGTAATCCTTGCGCAAATGACGCGCCCGCGCGCGGACGGAGGCCGCCGGGTCCCTCTCGGCCGCCTGCAAGGCCCGCCCCGCCGCCTCGCGCAACCGCTCGTGCCGGTCGGCAAGATGCACCAGGGCGTCGCAGGCCCAAGCGCGCAGGAACGGTCTCTCCCCCTCCAGCGCACTATCCAAGAAGCACGTCAAGGCGCCGAGATCGACCGCCGCGACCTCGAGGTGGCGGACCAGTTGGCAAGCGTGCAGCCTGGCCTCCCAAGCGGTGAGCGTGGCGAGCGCCGCCACGAAGTCCGCGACCGCCGCCGCCGTCAGGCGATGGCCCCGTTCCAGATGGGCCTTGAGCAACCAGGTCGCGCCGACTTGGAGCTTCTCTGAGTCGCGGGCGCAGACCTCGATGAGCGCCGCGATGGCTCCGGCGTCGAGCCCGGGCTCGTCGAGGCAGCGCCGCAACGGCTCGAGCGACTTGCCGTCGAATGCGTGCAGGGCCAAAAAGACCGCCTCTTCGCTCATGCGGCTTGATAGCACGGTCGGCGAGGGCCTCGAACGGCGATCAGGCGGTATCGGAGTAAGGGACGAACTGCGGGTTCTCGCCAGCCGCCAGCGCCGCGCCGAAAGCCAGCCGCCGCTCCGCCAAATAGCGGCTCGGGGTGAGC
>JAKSDN010000363.1 GCA_022360075.1 Kiloniellales bacterium
GAGCAGCAGCACCCGCGGCTCGTTCATCAGCGCCATGGCGAACTCCAGCAGCTTTTGCTGGCCGAAGGAGAGGTCGCCCGAGATCAGCTTGCGCTTGGCGTAGATGCGGGTCTGCTGGAACGTGCGCGGCATGCCCAGGCGGGCGATCTGCGGCACCCGCAGCCGGGAGATCTCGCGGCCCTCGAACTTGATCGAGCCGGAATCGATCGGGTGATAGCCGACGATGGAATTGAACAGCGTGGTCTTGCCCGAGCCGTTCGGCCCGATCAGGCCGGTGATCCGACCCTTCGCAACCGAGAGGGAGATCTTGCGGTTGGCCTGCACGCCGCCGAAGGACTTCGAGACCTCGCGGACCTCGATCTGGCCCTGGCCGTTGAGGGCTGCCGTCGCCGCGCTCACTGCGCAGCCTCCTGCTGACGGCCCTCGACCTCTTCGCTCTCCGCGCGTGCGGCCTCGTCGACCGTGATGCCGAAGAAGGCCGGCCATTTCTCCTGGGCCCAGCCGATCAGGCCCTGCTGGAAGTAGACCACGTTGACGATGATCAGCAGGCCGAGCGCCACCCACTGCCAGCCGAGCAGATGGGTCCAGGTGACTTCCTTGATCACGTGAAAGAGCGTCGCGCCCAGGATCGGTCCCCAGAGCGTGCCCTTGCCGCCGAGCAGGGCCATCAGGACCATGAAGATGCCGAAGGTGACGGTCGGGAAGGCGACCTCGAGCGGCTCGATGAAGCCGATCATGTTGCCGAAGATGGCACCGGAGATGCCGAGGAAGAAGGCCGCGATCGACCAGGCCACGGTCTTGTAGCGCAGGGTGTGGATGCCCATGGCCTCGGCCTTCTCCTCGTCGTCGCGGATCGCGTTGATCGCGAGCTTGAAGCGGGTCGAGTAGAGCCAGGCCAGGAAGGCGAAGGTCGCGACGGCGCTCCCCAGGCAAAGGAAGTAGAAGATCAGCGAGCGCGTGTCCGGTCCGCCCGGATAGGTCGGCATCGAGATGCCGCCGCCACCGCCGAGCCAGTCCCAAGCCCCGACCAGCTCGCCCGCGGCGATGGCCACGCCCAGAGTGCCGATGGCGAAGTAGGGTCCGCGCAGGCCGAAGACGATCCAGCCGAAGATGACGGCGATCAGGGACGAGAGCACGGCCGCCGCGACGATGCCCAGCGCAAGACCGGTGAAGTACTGCGCGCTGGTAAAGTCCACCTTCACCGCGCCGAAGGCCGATGTGTATTCGCCGACGTCGTAGTAGAGACCGATCTGCGCGACCGCCGAGATGTACATGCCCGTTCCGAAGAACAGGATGTTGCCCAGCGAGTTGTAGCCCATCTGGCCGCCCATGATGTCCCAGGTCAGGGCGAAGAGGATCATGATCCAGAGGATGGCGATCTGGGAGGTGTAGTTCGGGAAGACGAAGGGGGCGACGATGCCGGCGACCAGCAGCGCCCCATAGAGCCAAGGATTTCTCGCACTGAGGCTCATTGCACGACCTGCCGGATGCGGCTCTGCTGGACCTGGCGCCAGACCAGCACGGCGACCAGCAGCCCGACCACGATGGCCTGCTGGAACTCGGCGCCGAGCACGAAGCCGCCGTACTGTTCGGCCACGCCGAGGCCGAGGCCCGCGACGATCACGCCCGGCAGATTGCCGAAGCCCGCCGCGGTGACGACGACGAAGGACCGGATCGAGTGGGTGATGCCGTAGTAGGGCTGGATCACCCAGATCATCGAGATCAGCACGCCGGCCGCGCCGCAGATCGCGGCGTTCAGCGAATAGGTGAAGGCATAGACCCGGTCGGTGTCGATGCCCATGATCTTGGCCGCGCGCGGGTCCTGCGCCGTGGCGCGGATCGCCTGGCCCATGCGGCTGCGTTTCATGAAGATCACGATGGCCGTGGCCAGCAAGGCGGCGAGCACGAACGAGGTCAGCTTGATGTCGGCCACCGTCACCTGCGCATCGAGGATCGAGCGGATGGCGAAGCCGGACTCGGCCGTCTTGACCTCGGGCCCGTAGATCTGGTTGAGCACCTGCTGGACCACGATGGCGATGCCGAAGGTGGCGAGCAGCGAGGTGAAGAGGTCGCGGTCGATGACCCGGCGGATCACCAACACGTAGACGACCCAGCCGAAGCCGAACATGAACACGATGGCGACCGGCAGGCCGAGGATCGGGTGAATGCCCAACTCGGCCATCGTGAAGGCAATGTAGCCGCCCATGATCACGAAGTCGCCCTGCGCCAGATTCTTGACGTTCATGACGCCCCAGACCAGCGCGAGGCCATAGGCGGCGAGCGCGAAGATGGCACCGATCAGCAGGCCGTCGAGCAGGAGCTGGACGTTCAGCACCGGCGCCAGGGTGAGAAGAGTTATGTTGTCGAACATGATGGACTATGCGTGCCGCGCGGCCCCGGAACAGCCGTCACCGCCCCCGGCCCGAGCTGGGCTGAGGGCGGTGCGGCATGTCCAATCGGCCAGGACTCGTGCCGGGTCTCTTAGTAGCCGGCCTGGCGCGGGAAATTCACGGGGTGCGAGGCCCACTTGGAGGGCGCGACCACGTTGTAGTTCCCGTCCTGGATCTGACGCAGCACCATCGGCTTGGCGATGTTGTTGCCGGCCTCGGAGAACTTGATCGGGCCGTAGAAGGTGTTCATCTCCGTCGCCGAGAGCGCGTCACGGACCTTGTCCCGATCGAAGGAGTTGGCCCGCTCGAAGGCGTCCTTCCAGACCATCACGGCAGCCGATGCCTGCGCCGACTGATAAGGCACGGTGGTGTAGCCTTCGAAGGTGCTCTTGAAGAGCGCGTCGTAGTCCGCCGCCGTGCCGAACATCTCGTCCTCGTATGACAAAGTCTCGGCCCACTGAGTCGAGCAGAGGATGTCATTGGCCCCGGTGCCGAACTTGCCGACCACGTCGGCCGCCTCGCAGTGGGTGACCGCGATCATCGGCACGTCGACCTTCATCTCGTTGATCTGACGCACCGCGGTCGCCGCGCCCTTGGAATGGCCGGAGACGATCAAGAGGTCGGGCTTGAGCGCCTTGACCTTCGTGAGGGTCGCCGACATGTCGGAGAGATCGCGCGGCAGTTTGTCGTCGATCACGATCTTCATGTCGAACTTGGCCGCGTCGTCGACCACGCCGGCGCGCACGTCGAGCGAGAAGGGATCGTTCTCGAAGGCCATCGCGATCTTGACGTCGGAGGGATCGCGGCCGTTCTCCTTGGCCATCTGAGCGGCCAGCTCGATCGAGGAGGCGAGATACTGCTCGGAGGTCGAGAGCACGGCGAAGAGGTACTTGTAGCCCTGGGTGAAGAGCGAGCGCGAGGCGCCTTCGGCCTCGACCATCGGGATCTTGTACTTCTCGGTCACCGGCGCGATCGCCTTGGTCAGGCCCGAGGAATACGGGCCAAGCATGAATTGCACGCCGTCCTGCTTGATCAGCCGCTCGGCGAGCTGGGCGCCGCGTGCTGGCGTCGATTCATCGTCGTAGTAGATGACTTTCAGCTTGTAGGCCTTGCCGTCGACCTTCACGCCGCCGGCCTCGTTGATCTTCTGGACCGCCAGGTCATAGCCGTTCTGCGCGTGGATGCCGTTGGTCGCGTATTTGCCGGTGAGCGAAATGGCCGAGCCGAGAACGATGGTATCGCCCTCGACCTTCGCCGCGCTCGGGCTTGCGACCAAGGCGAGCGTGGCGGCCGCGACGGCGGCACCGGTCAAGAGTTTGCCTTGGAAACCCATCTTGGATTCCTCCCTAAATCTACCCAGACGTAGGTTTGACCGTTGTTATAATTAACATTTTCCCGATAGCCTGAGGCTTCGGACGGTCTCCCTGACCCGATCATATCGCCCCGCACTGGCGACGCAAGTGATCTACAAGCGCGGCCGCCGGCGGGCCGCGCCTCAGCCTTAGGGCGAATCGACGTCCTCGAACCCCTCGCCCGGAGACTCGGGGTCGGTGCTGAGGCTGCCGGCGATCACCCGACCCGCGGCGTCGGTTATGACGGAGACGAAGATCGGGCTTTCGGTCTGCAATAGATGGCAGCAGTCCTTGTAGTCCTCCAGCGGCAGGTTCAGCACCGCGAAGGTCGGCTCCATGCGCCCGCGTTCGTGCGGGGCCGGCTCGAAGACCATGTCGACGCGCTCGAGCGGGTTGCCCGAAACGGCGGTCAGGTAAAGGCGGATCACGCGCAACGCAGCGCTTTGCGTCGAGCGTTGGGCGATGACCTTGAAGCTATCGACATTGCGCAAGAGAACATGGGCCACGGCTTTCTCCTTTCCTCGAAGGGAACGGCAGCAAAGAACGGGACATTGCCCGACGCGTGGTTTCGTGAGGCGGGAAACGCAACCGGACCCGCCCATGTATCTCCGGCGAGGCAAGCTTGCCAAAACGCGACGGGTGACGCTACCGGCCGTGCAGAAACGTAGGGCGGGTTAGCGGAGCGTAACCTGCCGGATGGCGGCTGCAATGCGTTCCCATGCGGCGCAATAGGCTGACGCTATTGCGCCCTACGCGTTCGCGGCATTCGCCTCCAGCGGCAGCTCGACGGTGAAGCGGGCGCCGCCGTCGGGGTGGTTCTCGGCGTGCAGGGTGCCGTCGAAGTCCTTCACGATGTTGTAGGAGATCGACAGGCCGAGACCGAGGCCGTGGCCGACCTCCTTGGTGGTGAAGAAGGGATCGAAGATCCGCGCGAGATCCGCCTCGGCAATGCCCGTGCCGTAGTCGCGCACCTCCAGCCGCACCCGTTCGTCCGCCACGGCGAGAGCGATCTCGATGGTCGGCTTGCTGCCGTCGCGCGCGGCGTCCAGGGCGTTGAGGATGAGGTTGGTGATCACCTGCTGGAGGCGCACCGGGCCGGCACGGACCACGGGGGCCGCTTCCGGCTTGTCGAGCCGCACCAGGGCGTCGGCGGCTTGCAGACGGCCGCGCAGAAAATCCAGCGTGTCGTCGATCACCGCGGCCAGTGAGACCGAGGTGAGCTCGCTCCTCGGCTTGCGGGCGAAGGCGTTGAGGTGCTTGCTGATCTCGGCCATGCGTCCGGTCAGGTCGCGGATGCGCCCGCAGTTGTCGTGCGCCTCGTCGTGCCGGCCGCGCTCGATCAGGGTTCCGGCATTCTCGGCGTAGGAGCGGATCGCGGCCAGCGGCTGGTTGAACTCGTGGCTGATCGCCGCCGACATCTGGCCGAGCGCAGCGAGCTTGCCGGCCTGGATCAGCTCGTTCTGGGTCTGGCGCAGCTCGGCCTCGGCGGCCTTGCGCTCCGTGATCTCCTCTTCGAGGCGCAGGTTCGAGGCCGAGAGGTCGGCCGTGCGCTCGCGCACGCGCTGCTCGAGGCGTTCGGCGGCCGCCCTCTGAATGTCGATACGCTCGATGAGCCGGCGCCGGCGTTGCATCACCACCGCGAAGACGAGATGGGCCAGCAGGCAGGCGAGCACGGTGATGGCAAGCGTGGTCAAGGCCCAGGCCTGGGCCGGCCCAGTGTCGGCGAGGACGTGGATCGTCCAGCCGGCTTCCTCGATCAGGGCGGACTCGACCAGGAACTCCTCAGATGTAGCGCTTACCGCCGAGGCCTCAGCCGTGCGAACGCGGACCAAGTCGAACGGCAGGCTCGCCGCGCGCCACCATTCGAGATCGAGCGGGCTGAGCGCGGCCAGATCGTACTGCCGGTTGGACGTGATCTCGGCGATGGCCGGCTCGCTCAGCTTGCCGATCGTGCGAAAGCGCCAGGCTGGCCGGCTGGCAACGAAGATCACACCGTTCGGGTCGGAGACCAGGACCTCGTTCGGGCCCGCCGTCCAGGCGCTCTCGATGCGGTCGATGTTCATCTTGACGACGACGGCCCCGAGGATCTCGCTGCCGGACCACACCGGATAGGCGAAGTAGTAGCCGCGCTTGTTCGAGGTCGTGCCGAGGGCGAAATAGCGGCCGAGCCGGCCTTGGATCGCCTCCTGGAAGTAGGGCCGGTAGTCGAAGTTCCGCCCCACGAAGGTGGTCTCGTTGCCGGCGTTGCTGGCCGCGAAGGTGAGGCCCTGGGCATCCATGAAGTAGGTGTCCTCGGCGCCGACCGTCTCGTTGACCTGCTTGGTCAGGCGGTTGGCGCGCGCCACGGCCTCCGGGTCGTCGGCGCGCCGGAAAAGCTCGACGACTTCCAGGCGCCCAGCGAGCAGCTTCGGGATCACCTCGTGCTTGCGCAGGGCGCCTTGCAGGCTCTGGGCATAGAGCTCCAGGCTGGCGCGGGCCTGCTCCTGGGTGTCGCGCAGGAACAGGCGCTCCGACCAGACGTAGGCACCCCAGCAGGCGGCCGCGCAGAGCGCCAGCACGACGGCGATCTGCAGCAGCCGGGGCAGCCGCAGGCTGAGCCGAGAGCGCCCTTCAGCACCGATCGCAACGGCGGAATCTTGCCCGAACATGGCAAGCGCCTCCCTTGGTGGTCGCCTCCTTGTGCGGCTCGCGTGCCGGAGCGAGCCGCTTTTAGCCGCCAGGATAGCCGGAATCGGGCCGGGCGTCTTGTACTGGGCGTTGTTTGGGCGAGGAAGGGCTCGGGGCCATGGCCCTCTCCAGCTTCCAACGCTGGGCAGCCACCGTGCGTCCTTCGAGACGCCCGCTATCGCGGGCTCAGGATGAGGACTTTTCTTTGTGCCACGAAGACTTCTCCTCATCCTGAGGAGCGCCAAATGGGCGCGTCTCGAAGGACGCACAGTGGTAATGCAGCGAGACGACTTGGATCTGTAGAGCGCCGAACTAAAGGTAGGCGAATACCAGCACGACGGCGAAGACGAAGACCACGGCGAAGACCGTGCTGCCGGTGGTCCAGGTGCGGGCCAGGACGCCGCGCGGACCGTGCAGGTGGAAAACCCGCTCGATCCAGAGGCCGAGGCCGATGCGCGCACCGCGCTCCAGCCTGACGCCGAGATGGTGCGCCTGCTCGAGCAGGAAGCCGGCCGCTCGTGGCAGGAGTCGGCGATACAGCCACTCCGAATCGATGTTCACGCCAGGCAATTCCGGCGGATAGAGCTTGGTGAGCTGTAGAACGACGAAGGCCAGCGCCGAGAAGAAGAGGAGCTGGCACTGCACAAGCACATGGCTGACCGTGTAGGGATCGTAGTCCACGGGGAAGGGCAGGATCCGATAGAGCGGCGCGGGATAGACTCCGACAAAGATGCAAACGAAGGCCGCCAGGAACATCGCCACGAGCATGTTCGGCCGCGCTTCCTTGACGCGGATCCCGGCGTCATGGGCGAAGAACGCGAAGTAGGGGATCTTGATGCCCGAATGGTGGAAGACGCCCGCCGAGGCGAAGAGCAGAAACAGCCAAACGTACAGATAGCCTTCCTTGATCGCCGCGGACAGAATCATCGACTTGGCGATAAAGCCGGAAAATAGGGGAAAAGCGGAAATCGAGGCGGCGCCGATGATGCAGAACACGGCCGTGATCGGCATGCTCTTGTACAGGCCGCCCAGCTCCGAGCCGTCGATCTTGCCCACCCTGTCCAAGACCGCCCCCATCGACATGAAGAGAAGCGCCTTGTAGACGATGTGCACGAAAGCATGGGCGGCGGCGCCGTTGATCGCCAGTTCGGTGCCGATGCCGATACCCGTCACCATGAAGCCGACCTGGTTGATCAGGCTGTAGGACAGCACGCGCCGCAGGTCGTTTTCGATGACCGCGTAAAAGATCGGAAACATCGTCATCGTGGCGCCGATATAGACGAGAATCTCCGTGCCCGGATATCCGCGCGCCAGCGTGTAGACCGCCAGCTTGGTCGTGAGAGCGCTGAGGAAGATGGTGCCCGTCGGTGTTGCTTCCGGATAGGCGTCGGTCAGCCAGTTGTGGAGCAGCGGGAAGGCACACTTGATGCCGAAGGCGAGGAGGATGAGCCATCCGCCCGGTGCATCCAGGCCGATATGGTTGAAGGCGATGCTGCCCGTATTGGAGGCCCAGATCAGCACGCCGGCGAGCAGGAACATGCCGGACAGGACCTGAATGGCCAGATA
>JAKSDN010000401.1 GCA_022360075.1 Kiloniellales bacterium
GATTCTGCTGCCGGTCACCTTCTTCGTGCCGCCGACCGGCGCCGTCATTTTCCTGGCCGCGATCTACTACGGGGCCATGTACGGAGGTGCGATATCCTCTGTCATGCTGGGCATACCGGGGGCCTCGACCGCGGTCGCCACCACCTTCGACGGGCGGCCTTTGGCCTTGAAGGGGCTCGCCGACCGGGCCTTGGTCGCAGCCGCAGTGGCATCCTTCGTCGGCGGCACGATCTCGGTCGTGCTCTTCACGCTGTTTGCGCCGCCCTTGGCGGAGTTCGCGCTCGAGTTCGGCCCGCCGGAAGAATTCGCCCTCATGGTGCTCGCCTTCGCCACCTTCATCGGACTCGGCGGCGACGATATCCCGAAGACCTTCTTCTCGATCTTCATCGGCCTCGTGCTGAGCGCGGTCGGCCTCGACATCATCAGCGGCGACCCGCGTCTCATCTTCTTCGACCTGCCGGGCTTCTACAAAGGCATCTCCTTCCTGGTGCTGGCGATCGGCATCTACGGCATCGGCGAGATCCTTTGGACCATCGATACCAACAAGGGCAACGTCCAGATCGCCCAGCACACCGTGACCTTCGATCGCATTGTGCAGAGCATCAAGGCGCTCAAGCGCTCGCTGGTCACGATGATCCTGTCCTCCGGCTTGGGCTATTTCGTCGGCATCCTGCCGGCGGCCGGTGCGACGCCCGGCTCCTTGATGGCCTATGGCATGACCAAGTCCATGTCCAAGAACCCGGAACGCTACGGCAAGGGCGAGGTCAACGGCGTCGTCGCGCCGGAAGCGGCCAACAACGCCGCCAGCACCGGCTCCATGCTGCCCATGCTGACCCTGGGCATCCCCGGCTCGCCGACCACCGCCATCCTGCTCGGCGGCATGATCATCTGGGGCCTGGAGCCGGGACCGCTGCTCTTCATCGAGGCCGAGGAGTTCGTCTGGGGCCTGATCTCGAGCCTCTATGCCGCCAACCTCTTCACCCTGATCATCAACCTCGCCTTCATCCCGATCTTCATCTGGGTGCTGCGCATGCCCTTCACGATCCTGGCGCCGATCATCTTCGTGCTCTGCGTCATCGGCGGC
>JAKSDN010000547.1 GCA_022360075.1 Kiloniellales bacterium
AATCTGGCCACGGACGTTACGGCGATCGTGGCGCAGAACGCCTTCGGCGCCTTGGAAGCCCCGATCAAGATGGTCACGCCGCCGCACACGCCGGTGCCCTTCGCGCCGGAGCTCGAGGACCTGTACATCCCGACCCCCGCGAAGATCGAGGCGGCGGTCCGGGAGGTGGCGGGGCGCGGCTGATGGCGGAGGGCATCCGCCCCATCGTCATGCCCAGGTGGGGCCTGGCGATGACCGAGGGCACGGTCGTCGCCTGGCACGTCGCCGAGGGCAGCGAGATCACGCCCGGCGACGACCTGCTCGACATCGAGACGACCAAGATCACCAACGTCTTCGAGTCGCCGGTCGACGGCCCGCTGCGCCGCGTCGTGGTCCCGGAGGGCGCGGTCGCGCCGGTCGGCGCCCTGCTCGGCGTCGCCGCCGATCCCGAAGTCTCGGACACGGCGGTCGACGCCTTCATCGCCGAGTTCGCCGAGTCCTTCGACGCCGCGGCGGCCGAGGCGGAGGCCGCGGTGCCGGAGCCGCAGACCCTCGACGTGGCCGGCGTGCCGATCGCGTACCTGCGCATGGGGCCGGAAGACGGCACCTCGATCGTGCTGATCCACGGCTTCGGCGGCGACCTCAACAACTGGCTGTTCACCCAGCCGGTGCTGGCCGAACGGCACGACGTCATCGCCGTCGACCTGCCCGGCCACGGACGCTCGGGCAAGGACGTGGGCACGGGCGACATGGCCGCCTTGGCCACGTCCTTGGGCGGCCTCCTCGACGGGCTCGGCGTCGAGCGGCCGCACATCGTCGGTCACTCCATGGGCGGTGCGTTGGGCCTGGTGTTCGCGCTGGCCAACCCGCAGCGGGTCGCCGGCCTCACCCTGCTCGCGCCCGGCGGCCTCGGGCCCGAGATCAACATGGACTACATCGAGGGCTTCATCGGAGCGGGCAAGCGCAAGGAGATGAAGACCGCGCTCCAGCTCCTGGTCGCCGACGCCGAGCTGATCAGCCGCGACATGGTCAACGACGTGCTCAAGTACAAGCGGCTCGACGGCGTCGAGGCGGGGCTGCGGCGCTTGGCCGACGGCCTGTTCCCCGACGGCCGGCAGCAGACCCTCGACGGCGGTGCGCTCGGCGGCCTCGGCATGCCGATCGTCGTAGCCTGGGGCGAGGCCGACCAGATCCTGCCGGTCGGCCATGCCGACGCCCTGCCGGGCTCGGCCAAGGTCGAGCGGCTGTCCGGTATCGGCCACCTGCCGCACATGGAGGCCGCGGCGGAGGTGAACCGATTGATCGAGGAGACGCTGGAGTAGGGGAAGACGTAGCGAATTCGAGTTCCAGGTTCTTCGTGCGACTCTGTGAATCCCCTCATCCTGAGCCTGTCGAAGGGAGAGGATCGCTCGGTCTCAATGCCCGACACGGCATGAGAGCGCGCCGTCGATATGCCCAGATGTGCAAGGCGCGCTTGCGAGGCCGGTGCAATCCTCACCCTTCGACAGGCTCAGGATGAGGACACAGGGTATCGCTCAACGAAGTGAACCGAGGACATTGAGCGGTGGCACAGGTCAAGGTCTACGGCGAGAAGGCGCACCTGCGCAGCGTCAGGGCCGCCCTGTCCGACCTCATTCACGCCGTCAACCGGGACGTACTCGGCCTGCCGGCGGACAAGCGCTTTCACCGCTTCATCGCCTTGGAGACCGAGGACTTCCTCCATCCAGCGGACCGTGGCCCGGCTTATACCGTCATCGAAATCTCGATGTTCGAGGGCCGAGATCCCGCCACCAAGAAAGCGCTGCTCAAACGCCTGATGAAAGACATCTCAGAAGGCCTCGGCATCGCGCCGATCGACATCGAGATTACGATCTTCGAGACGCCCAAGGCCAACTGGGGCATCCGCGGCCAGACCGGCGACGAGCTGGCGCTGACCTACAAGGTCGAGGTCTGAGGCTCGCCCCCAGCGAGCTCGCAGCGGTAGACCTCCACCGGCCCGCGCAGCGATTGGCTGGCGCCGAAGGGCTGCCAGCCCCGCCGCTGGAGCAGACCGGCGGCAGACCCGGTGGAGGTGTAAATCGCCGGGAAGCCGAGGCGCGCGGCCTCCGTTTCGATCGCCGCCACGAGGGCGCTGCCGATGCCGCGCCGGCGATGCGCTTCGTCGACCAGAAAGGCGGACAGCCAGGGCCCGACGCCGAGTTCGCTGCCCACCGAATCGGCCTTGAGGGCGGCAGTGCCCAGCGGCGTTTCGCCGTCCAGCGCCACGAGACAGAGGGGCAGCCTGTCGCGGCCGCCGCAGGCGGCGAGGTCGCGCTCGGCATCGCCGGGCCCGTCGGGGCCGTACCAGGGCTGCCACTCTTCGACGAACCAGCGGGCCAAGGTGGGCGCGGCGTCGGGGACGTCCAAGATATGCGCGATGCGCGGTACTTGCGGAAGGTTCATGGGCTCGGCCTCTTTCTCAGGGGCTCATCATACGGGGAGGCTTGTGCGATCGTTGCGCTAATCGAAGTCCGTCGGCATCCCGGGCTCCACCCAATGCTCGGCCATGCGGCGGATCTGGGCGGGGACGACCCGGGCGACGGAGAGCGTAGGCAGTGCGTCCAATGAAAAAAAGCCGACCTCGGAGGTCTCGATCGAAGGCCGCGCCTCGCCGCCGGTGATCGCGCAGAGGAAGAACAGCTTGTAGACGTGGAAGGGCATCGGTGGGTGATGGGGATGCAGGCGCCGGTCGTAGACCGCCGCGAGCTTGGTTACCTCGACCTCGAAACCGGACTCCTCGCGCACCTCCTTGACGATGGCCTCGCGTGGCGACTCATTGACGTCGGCCCAGCCGCCGGGCAGCGTCCAGCCGCCGTCGCCGATCTCGCGCACGAGCAGGACTTGCCCGTCGCGGAAGGCGGCACCCCGCACGTCGACCTTGGGCGTCGCGTAGCCGGCCTGATCGGCAAACAGTGCGTCGATCGACTCGGGCCGCTGGTCGGAGCCCGCCGCCATCATTTCCGCGGCGATCCGACGGACCTTCTCGTAGCGCTCGACGTCGAATCCGCTCTGGGCGAACGTAAGCCCGTTCTGGGCGAGGGCTTGCAGCCCTTTCGCCCAGGTCAACCAATCAGGGTCCATCGCGGGGCTCCTCAACATGGGCGGGTCCATAAGGCTGTAGCCGGTCGCAAGCGTCAAGACGGCGCCGGCCAATCGGCCTAGACTGGCGCCATGAACGGGCTCCGGGTCGCGATCGGCCGTTTCCGTACCGCAGCGCTCGGCGTCTGGCTGGGGCTCGCGAATCCGTTCACGCCGGCCGTGGCTCAGAGCGAGCGGCTCGTCGACCTCGAGCTGATCCTGGCGGTCGATGTCTCTTCGAGCGTCGATGCGGCGGAGTTCGATCTCCAGATGCAGGGACTCGCCGCGGCCTTTCGCGACCCGGCCGTGCTCGCGGCGATCCGGGCGACCGGCGGGCGCGGCATCGCGGTCTCGCTGATCCAGTGGTCGGCCGGCGGCGACCAGACGATCGCGGTCGACTGGACCGCCGTTCGCGACCGGGCGAGCGCCGACCTCTTTGCCGACAGGCTGGCGCGGACGCCGCGCCTGATCCTCGGCGGCGACACCTCGATCAAGGGTGCGATCCGCTATGCGGCCCGGCAGTTCGAACAGAACGGCTTCGCCGGCCTGCGCCAGGTCATCGACATCTCGGGCGACGGCGGCGCGATCGTGACCCTGGAGACGGCGATGCCCGACAAGGCGCGTGACGGAGCGGTCGCCCAGGGGATCACGATCAACGGCCTGGCGATTCTCGACGAGGTGCCGCATCTGCAAGCCTACTACCGCGACTACGTGATCGGCGGCGCCGGGGCCTTCGTCATGGTGGCGAGCGACTACCAGGACTTCGCCGCGGCCATGCTGGAGAAGCTGGTTCGCGAGATCTCCGACCGGCCCGTCGCCTCCCTGCCCTCGCCTGGGGCCGAACAACCTTGATTCCGGCCGCTTGTCGCCGAAGCGTCGGGAGCGTATCTAGGGTCATGACCAGCCTCCATCATGCCCAGGCTTTTGCGCCGCCGGACGCGCCGGACGTGGCACGCAAGAACCTGATCGGCCTGACCCGCGCGGAGCTCGAGGCGGAGATCACGGCGCTGGGCGAGCCGGTTTTTCGGGCGCGCCAGCTCTGGCACTGGATCTATCACCGCGGGGTCGCCGACTTCGCGGCCATGACCTCGCTCAGCAAGGCTTTCCGGGCGCGCTTGGCCGAGCATTACGTGGTCGAGAGGCCGGCCGTCTCCCTGGGCCAGGCCTCGGAGGACGGCACGCGCAAATGGCTGCTGCGCTTTCCCGACGCGCAGGAAGCCGAGTGCGTGCATATCCCCGAGGAGGACCGCGGCACGCTCTGCGTCTCCAGCCAGGTCGGCTGCACGCTCACCTGCCGCTTCTGCCACACCGGCACCCAGCGTCTGGTGCGCAACCTCGCGCCGGCCGAGATAGTTGGCCAGATCATGCTGGCGCGGGACGACCTGGGCGAGTGGCCGACGCCCATGGCGGATCGCCAGATCACCAACATCGTCATGATGGGCATGGGCGAGCCGCTCTATAACTACGACAACGTGGCCCAGGCGCTCAAAGTCATCATGGACCACGAGGGCATCGCCATCTCCAAGCGCAAGATCACGCTCTCCACGGCCGGCGTGGTACCGATGATG
>JAKSDN010001192.1 GCA_022360075.1 Kiloniellales bacterium
GCCCCGGTGCACGCGCCGCGATACTGCGCCGCGGTGATCGTCGAGAACGGCGGCGGCGGCTCCAAGGCCGCGGCGCCGATCGCCAAGGACATCATGCTCGAGGTGCAGCGCCGCGACCCCTCCGGCGGCGCCCGCCTGTCGCGAGCCGACAGGCCGGCCGAGAGCGAAGGCTGAGCGGGGGCCGGCCATGGCGGTCCAGGACACGGCCTTCGGCCAGAACCCCGAGATGCGGCTCGGGGAGAAGATCTGGCAGATCAACTGGGGCCTGGTGATCCTGGTGATCATGGTGGCGGGCATCGGCATCGCCATGCTCTACTCGGCCGCCAACGGCAGCTTCAGCCCCTGGGCCTCGCGCCAGATCGCGCGCTTCGGCGTCGGCCTGATCGCCTTCCTGACCGTCGCCCTGGTCGATATCCGGATCTGGTTCCGCTTCGCCTACGTGATCTTCTTCGGCTGCCTGGGGCTGCTGGTCGCCGTCGAGATCGTGGGCTCGGTCGGACAGGGCGCGCAGCGCTGGATCGACCTTGGCGTGATCCAGCTCCAGCCCTCCGAGCTGATGAAAGTCGCCCTGGTGCTGGTCCTGGCACGCTATTTCCACGGCCTGGCCCAGGAGGATATCGGGCGGGTCAGCCGCCTGTTCTGGCCGATCCTTCTGGCCCTGGTGCCGGCCGCCCTGGTGCTCAAGCAGCCGGATCTCGGCACGGCCGGCATGCTGCTGATGGTCGCCGGCGCGATCTTCTTTTGCGCCGGGGTGCGGATCTGGAAGTTCGCGCTGATCCTGGTCACGATCCTGGCCGCCGTGCCGGTCGCCTGGAACTTCCTGCGCACCTATCAGAAGCAGCGCGTGCTGACCTTCCTCAATCCGGAAAACGACCCGCTGGGCGCCGGCTACCACATCCTGCAGTCCAAGATCGCGCTGGGCTCGGGCGGCCTCTTCGGCAAGGGATTCCTGGCGGGCTCGCAGAGCCATCTGAACTTCTTGCCGGAAAAGCAGACCGATTTCATCTTCACCATGCTGGCCGAGGAGTTCGGCATGGTCGGCGGGCTCATGCTGCTGGCGCTCTACTTCCTGATCTTCGTCTACGGCTTCGCCATCGCCTTCCGCGCGCGCAACCACTTCGGCCGCCTGCTCGCCCTGGGCCTGACCACGAACCTCTTCCTCTACGTCTTTATCAACATCGCCATGGTCATGGGCATCATCCCCGTCGTCGGCGTGCCCCTGCCGCTGATCTCCTACTGCGGCACGGCCATGATGGCGGTGATGGTCGGCCTTGGCCTCTTGATGTCCGTCTACGTCCACCGCGACGTCCGCATCTCCCGCCGCGGCCTGCGCGAGGACGAGTGAGGGCC
>JAKSDN010001473.1 GCA_022360075.1 Kiloniellales bacterium
CTTCCGCAGGAAGTTCTCTGCCGCGACAGAGATGTTGTCACCGGTGAAAATGCTGGTCTGTTCGTCGAGGAGCCGGGCCGCCTCCTGCCCGATCACACCGCCCAGCGCACCGCCGGCCGCGCTGCCCACGAGGTTCAGGGCTAGGTCGTCCACGCCGAAAACACCGAGGAGCTGACTCGACGCAAAAGCGCCGGCCGCGCCGCCAATAGTTGCGCCAAAGATTGAGTTATTGTGAACACGATAACCGTCGGCAATGTAGGTGTGGAGACCCTCCACTGCGAGATTGTAGACATTATGTTTGCCAGAGACGCGGCACACGGGGCCAGTGTCGGGAAGGGTCCATGGCTCTTCCCCTACGCCAGACGCAAACGCCGACACGCACACTTGGGTCGTTGCAGCGCCACGCAAGTTACGTTCCCCGGTACGGGCGCGGATCAACTCGCCATCACGGCCAACGACAAAGCCGTCATTCAAGACCAAACAAGTATGCTTGCTCCGGGTCTGCGTAATTCCCTCCAACACTATTCGCGCGTTGAAACAATAGGGCACGACGCGTATACTCAATACGAAAGGCGATCAGTGCGTCACCACTTAGGTTGCTATTCAAATAGATGTAAGCAGAATTTGCGGTATTCAGGTCGTTCAGAGTGGCAATCCGCTGAACATCGAAAATATAGCGAGCTAAGTTTGCGGCTTCAGCTAAATTCGTAACTGACGCATATGCTTCATGGTTGTTTAAGTCAAAGCCATATGCGTTGTCTAAATCTTGAATCGAAGCCATTTTTCTAGTTTCCCATGTCCGTTGCTTCTTCCATATTGGCGCCTCTTAATTGGCACGTACTCGCCGCAACCTCTCGAGCGCCTTGCGTCCTTCATCAAACCCTGCTTTCGCTGCTCGTTCGTACCAGGATGTTGCAAGTTCGAAGTTCTGGCTTACACCCATCCCATGTTCGTAAAGATGGCCAACAATTGATTGTGCCCTTGGGTCACCCGCTTCAGCCCGTCCCAACATCCATGATACTGCGCGGCGAATTCGTGTCGGATCCAAGAGGGCAGCGTCCGGAAGCGCGGGGCTTGAGTACTTCCGCATCCATTCATCTTGAATCGTACGTGTGTAGCGTCGAAACAAGGCTTCAATTGCACCCCTGTGGCCTAGGCTCGCTGCGGCCTCGTATTGCAATCGAGCTGCATTGGCTTGATGTGTTGCGCCCCCCTTCCAGACCGAATCTGCCAACAAGCTACCAAACTCAAGAAGGTGGCCAATCGCGTACTCCCTTTCACCTGAATTCGCGGAAGGTTCGTTCGACATCGATTCTTCAATCTTCGAATAGCAGACAGCGCGGTCTTCATAGTCACGCATCTTTGAGTGAAAGTCGGTGCCGAACCCGTACTGAGACTGATTCAGCATCATGATGTAAGTCAAAACACTGGATTCGCCTATCAAGTCATTGGCTAATTCGAAGCAACTCATCTCAGAGTTTGCCGCAGACCTAAACTGGTTCCTACTCAAATATTTCTCACCGTCGTCTGCCAACGCTGACGCAGGCTCTGATAGACCTGGAACCAGTGCGTGGCCCATAGTAGTCCAAACCACGAAGCAGAGAAGGATTTGTGCTGATATATGCATTTCTACTTCCGATAAGACCTGCTCTCATTGTCGACTTCGCGTCTAGTGCAGCCTTCTCTTGATCTTTTGATTTCTATATGATCACCGAGTGCACTGGCTTTCATGAATGTCAAAATCCGCAAAGATCGGTTTCGACGATCATGCAGATCAGCACGGGCGATCCACGACTAACCAGTGAATTCGCAAGTGCAGAAAACATTCGCTACCACTTTCTGACCAAATTGGTCTTAGCCTTCATGTACGATGTTCAGCCGCAGAGCGTTCATTTTGCCCAGTCCCCATGACGCTGACAAAAATCACCATAGATCGGATTGAGCCACCTCACACCTGTCAAATGACAGGGGATTGCGGAAAGAATCTTGCGAATTTCACTCCTGCCGATCCGAAAGTTGCTCGACGGCTGCTTGGCATTGCCCGTGAGGCAGGCGGGAGTGCCGAATCGGGCGAGTTGGACGCCGTCATCTGCTGCCGGACTTCGAGCCGAATGTCGAGAAACGAGTCTGGCCGGCCTGATTCCCAGACGGATCCCACCGAATTGCCATCCCGGAGGCTTTTGCCCGCCCACCCGTTAGCCACCCGAGCCTGACCCGGCGCGCCGGTTCTCCGGCGGTCGCGAGACTGTCACGACATCCGCTGCCGACCCGGCCGGGCCGCTTCGCATTTCCTGCCCCGACACCGGCTCGCCCGGTTGGTCGGGGCGGAGCAGCAGGCCGGCCAGGAGGATGGCGGTCAACAGGAGGAAGAGCTTCAGGCCCGGGTAACCATGCTTCATTTCGGTCGGTCCCGTTGCGGAGGATCTTGCGGTCGCAAGGCGTCATTGCCCACTGCGGCAGACAAAGCGGGCGATGACGCCTGTCATTCGGCTATTTCCGAAAGACAGGTGCCGGCCGGTCCGGTCAGGATCAGGCGCACGAGATCGGTCTGCCGCCTCGCGCCGGTCTTCTCGAGCACGCGGCTGAGCTGCCAGCGGGCGGTGCGCGGTGAGACGCGCCATTCGGCGGCGTAGTCCTGGAGGGTCTGGCCCGAGACGATCGCCGCAGCCACCCGCCCCTCGGCCAGAGTCAGGCCGTAGAGCGCGCTGAGCACCTTTCCGGGTATCCGGGCGTTCGCGTGCGCGCCGCCGCAGATCAGCAGCGCGGCCGGCAGCTCGAGGGGCGCATCCGCGCCGTTGGCCCGGCAGCTGATCGCCACGGGCTTGACCAGAATGGCCAGGCGTCGAGGACCTTCGGCCTCGACGGACAAGGCACCGGGCCGTCGCCGCCCCGACCCGCTTGCCGCCGCGATCCGCCGCCGCAGCGCCAACGTCTCCGTCGGCCGTCGACAACGAAGCCGGCCGTCCACCACGGCCAGGGCATCGCTGCGTCGCAGCAGCCCGTCGCCTGCCGCGTTCACCCACAGAATCCGGGCATCGTGGCGCGTGGCGATGGCGGCCTGCGGCAGGATCGCGAACGCGCCGGCGATTCCACTGGGACAGGCGGCCGATGCGGATGTGCCCGCCGCCACCGGCCAATCGAACGCCGGGACATCCTCGTCTGCCCCGGCCATCTCGTCGAAGGGCCGATCAAAGGGCACCATCGGCAGCGAGCCCTCCATGACAGCATCCGTCTCGGCAGGTCAGCATCCCCTGCGCCTCACCACTCGATCGTTCTGATCGCGCCGTCCTTGTCGGGCTGCAGCGACTTGATCGTGCGCCCGGGGAAGACGACGGTCTTGAGCTCCTTCAGCGCCTCTTCCTTGCCGCCGAAAGGCGCGATCAGGTCCATGAGCCAGAGCCGGTCGCCCGATGTCCAGGCACCCGGACCGATGCGGCCCTTGCCCTCAACCATGCGATTTTCCGTCTCCTCGTTGAGGAAGGCCCAGCTGGCGAAGGCGAGCGGCATGTTGTCCTTGCGCCAGAGACGGAACTGGCCAGCGGCGATCGGCGGCAGCAGCAGCCATTCGATGTCGGTGACGAAGAGATGCTTGTGCAACGCGGACTGGCTCATCAGCCAAACCGCGTGGCCCACCGCCGAGATCTTGTCCAGCGGCCTCTGACCGGCTTCTTCGGCGTCCTTTTTCGGTGCTGCCGTGTCGTCAGGTTGGGCCGGTTCGGCCCGACCCGTTGTTTTGGAATGATCGGCTTCCAAGGTTGGCCGGCGGTCGTGTGCATCCTTGGTTTGCCCGCTATCGACTATCGCTTCCTTCGCTTC